>CAZHEW010000120.1:0-8572 GCA_964531815.1 uncultured Verrucomicrobiota bacterium | reverse complement strand
AATGTATTCATAAATGCAATATTATCATATTCTTGTACCACATTGCCGCTCCAGTCTTTATCGTTCTGGATTGTGCCATTAGTGCCAGGCTGTCACAGTCTTGAGGCCCGTGGCACACCTATTGTGGCACACTGCCAACCGTGTGCACGCCCTCAAAGCCCGCCAGCCAACCGCCGAACGTCCCGCCGCCGGGTCTGGCCGAGCCACGCGCGAAAGCCGCATCGGCGGCCTTCGCTCGGCCCCCCTGTGCAGCCCCTCAGCGTGACGGACGCGCCTTGCGCATGTGCGACGCCTCAGCCAAAACCCCACGCCCAACCTCGGTAGCAACCCGATAGTGCCCCCGTGGCTCCTCCGTCCCTCCTCCGTTCCTCCTCCGTCCTTCCTCCGACCGGCGTTCGGAGGTGGAACGGAGGTGGAACGGAGGAGGGACGGAGGAGCAACGGAGGAGCGACGGTGGTGGCAGCCTGTCACTGCGGTAATGGGAGCCATGTGGGACGGGGGTAGGATGGGGCGGGCGGGGTGGAACAACCCGCCAAGTTGCCGAATGAACCCCAAACGGCAGGTAACAGAACGGGTTACTTCAGTTCCGGCGGCACGTTGCCATACGACCAAGGGGCGCGAAATGGCGGGGCGGGCGGCGGGAGCGGGCCCGCGCCCGGCGTCATCTGATTCGCCAGGGCAATGCCGGCATCGGCAATTTGCCGGCCGGCGCTGACTTCCAGGTTGCTGTAAGACGTGAGGCGAGTCTCGTAACCGCCGCCGCTGGCGCTGAACGCCTCTTCGGTAGGCACGTAGCCGACGCAGCCGTTTGCCAGTTCGACAGGAAAGGTGAAAGGGAACTTGCTTCCCTTCTTGAGGTCGAGGCCGTATTGCACAAAGTACTCCGCCGGATTGGACACCAGCACCAGTGGCCCAACCTGAATGGCCTGCACCTCGACCTCGACCTCCGGCCGCGTCTTGATGAGCGCATCCAGCAGGACGGTTTCCTTGGCGAATGTCCACTCCGGTTCCCCGACCTCCTTCGCATCCTTCTGCGCCAGCTCCAGCGCGCGGGCCAGCTTCTCCGGCGCCGGCGCGCGGCGTTTGATGCTCCAGACCTTCTGGCGGGCATCGAGGACAATATTTGTGCTCGCCCCGCGCTCGATCAGCAGCAGCGTTTTGTAGGCCTCCGCGCCGACACGTCCCCCAACAATCTGACACCATTCCCCGGCCTGGGGATTCTGGAACTTCGTCAGGTTGTCCACCTGCGTCACATCGCCGGAGGCGCCCTGGAGGAAGACGACCGGCAGCGAGGCGTCGCCGGTGGCCCGGCGCAGCGCCTGCTCCATCGCGCCAATCCAGTTGGCGGAAATGCCGCCCGGACTCGTCGTCGCATGACAGGAGTAATTCACGACGCAGCCCAGCAAACCGCCCTTCAGATCCCAGACCCCCGCCACGCCAACCTGCGGATCGGTCGGTCCGGCCGGGCGCAGGATCTCAGGGTTGCCGGCGCCCGGATGCGTGTAGGTGAGCCCGTTCTTCATGCGGAACCGGCGGTTGAAAGCGACCTGGTCCTCGTTGCCGAATCCCACCGCGAGCCTGGCGTCCACGCGCGCGGCGTCCGCGCCAACCACAGCTTCGACGATTTGCCGCCGGAGCAATTGCGTGTAGCCGGGGTTGGAGACAATGCTGTGCTCGGTCGCCAACCGTTTGACCAGCGGCGAAGCGTTGTCATAGTCGCCGGGCTCGCTCATCCCGATCGGTCCTGACGAATGCGAATGGGAGGCGCCGATGAGCACCCATTCAGGTTTGATGCCGCACCGCCGCTCGATCTCGGCGCGGGCCTCGCTGACCAAATTGCGGGTCAGGAACAGCAGATCAACGCCCACGAGCGCCACGCGCTGCCGGCCATCGTCGAACACCACCGCGCGGACTTTGCACGGGTCGTGAAAGGAGCGGTGGTAGCTCTTGCCATAATTGCCAGGCGCTTCCATGCCAATATCCGGCGTTATGTCCCGCTCGGCGAACCCGGCCCGGAGACCGGTACGCGCTGCCGCCTCCGGCGCGGCGGCGGCCCAGGCGCCCGGGCCGGCGACGCAAAGCACTGTTATAAGGGCGCCGGCGGCAAGGCGGCGGACTGCCGGAGCAGCGATCTCCGGAAGGCTGGCTTTCCCGCAAAAGTTCGTTTGCATCGGGGCAGGTTACATCTGAGCCCGCAATACTACAATTCGCCAGATAAGGAAGCGGCGCCAGCCCGTGCTTCTCACACCCGCCGCGAAATGCCGGCAGACCGGCGCGCGGGTATCCTGCCCGCTTACCGCGTCCAAACGGCCAAAGCGGGCAGGATGCCCGCGGGCCGGCTTCGCAGGTGCGAAATGCCCGGCCCGGCAGAAAGGCCGGGGAGGCGCCCCGCCGGCAACCGAAGGGGCCGCGATATGTCGGCTTGACACCGCGCTGAATTTCCGAGACATTAACATCGTCCACTACGGGTGACATAATATGAATACGCAAAGCATCCGAGTCGCAGTCTTCCTGGCTGCCGCAGCAGCCGTGTGGGGCGGCACGGCCGCATCCGCCCTCAGTGAGGAAACTTCCGCGCCGAACACCTCCATGAGCACCGCGGCGACCGCTACGGAACCGGTTCAACTGTCCCAGGGCGTTGCGGATATCCTGAAACTCGCGCGCGGGAAGGTCAGCGACGATGTCACCGTTGCGTTCATCGAGAACAGCGGGCGCAGCTTCAACCTGACCGCGTCGGAGATTATCTACCTGCGCAAGGAAGGGGTATCCGACCGCGTCCTGGCGTGCATGCTCAACCAATCACGATCGTCCGCTGCGCCGCAAACGGCCCCGCAGCCGGCCTATGCGCCTGCCCCCGAGGCGCCGCAGGTTGTCCCTGATTCCTCGCCGCTGCTGGCGACCAGCGTTGTGGAGACCACGCCGGCCTCCGCGGTCTATGTGGCGCCCACCGTTCCGGTTTACTATTCGTTTTACGATCCGTGGCCGTATTGGTTTGATCCGTGGCCTTACTGGTATCCATCCTGGTCGTTTAGTTTTTACTGGGGCAGTTGGGGCCATTACCATAGGCACTACTACTGCGACGATCGAAGACCCCCACAGCATCATTGGAATCATCATCACGGCAAGTATCATCAACCGATGCACTATGGGCGCTCCGGTCCCCGCGGGCAGCCTGGCATGATGGCCTCACACAGCAGGTCGCCGGGCGGTTTTAGTCAGCCATCTTCCGGCAACCGGCCCGGCCGGCCCGCCGGCGCGGCGCCAACTGGCGGCCCTACCCGCTCTTGGAGCAGGAACGGCACTCAAGCCGCCGCCGCCCGCGCGCACCCCAGCCAGGCCAATGCGGCAATTGCCCGCAGCAGCCAGGCTGCCAGCCCGACGAGCGGGTGGAGCCGTAACGGCAATAGCCAAATGGCCGCTTCCGGCGCGAAAGGAAGCCAGGCCCTTGCCCCATCGGCCCGCGGCAGCCGCAGTTCCACGCCGACAAGCGCGTGGAGCGGCGCCACCGCACAGCGGCCGAAGGCTTACGCCGCCGCGAATCAGAACGCCGCCCCGATTGTGCGCTCCAGCCCGGCCAGCGCCGGCCGCAGCACTGCCTGGACGCCTTCAAGCAGTCAATCGGCGGGCCGCTATGTCCGCAGCCCCAGCACCAGTTCCTCGCGCAGCAGCGTGGGTACAAGTTCAGGTCAAATCGCGGGCCGAAGCATCGCCAGCGCAAGCCGCCCGAGCATGAGCCCATCATTTAGCAGCGGGGGGAGCAGAAGCGCCTTCCGCAGCGGAGGTGGTTTCTCCGGCGGCAGCGGGCCTCGAATGTCCTCCGGCGTTGGCGGCTTTCGTGGGGGGGGTGGCTCCCGTGGCGGCGGCAGCCGTCGTTGACAGGCGATAGGGCTGATCCAGGTCGAGACGCCATTGGCCCTTTAAGCGGGGCTCCCAGGGGTTCTCGAAGAGGAAACTCATCAACCATGCTGCGCGAGCCACGCTACACACAACGTCGCAGGTCGCGCCGCGCGCAGGCATGCGGCCTGCAATCCCCTGTAGCCAAGGCCCACGGACCGGGTGCAAGCATTCATGCCGTTCGGCATAGATTGCCTGGCGGCAGCGCCGCCTTCGGGGGTGCGGCTGCGCAGATGGCGAGCATTGACGGGATTGCCACAGGCAAACGCCTGGGGGTGTGGCTGTAGAGCGCGGATGTGGGAACCAGGAAATGCGGGCTTGGCGGGTGAGCGGGGAGAGTGTTATGGTTCTTGTGGACGCTGGAGGAGGAGTGGTCCAGCGTGAGTCAAGGGTCCGATGGCGCGTGTTATCGGAGGACAAACCGGATGGTCGGGCCGCCATTCGACGAACTTAATTGGTTTGGCGCAATGACGTTTCGGATTCAGTGCCCGCAGGCGGCGGCTTTGGCCGGGCGGATTGGGATTTCCTCCTGTTGGCGGTCCCACCGGCCTGGCGAGGTCAGGCGCGCGGGCGTTACCCGAAGCAACAGCTAAAGTTGATCCTATGCAAGAACTCACACAATTACTCAGCGGTCTCGGCAAGTGGATCATTCCCGCCATCGTGCTGGCGGCGATCATATTGCCGCAAGCGGTGCGGATCCTGCGCGAATACGAACGGGGCGTGATCTTCCGTCTGGGCAAGCTGCACCGGCGGGGGGCGAAGGGGCCGGGGCTGATCCTGCTGATACCGGTGATTGACCGGATGGTAACGATGGACCTGCGGGTGGTGACAATTGACGTGACGAAGCAGGAGGTCATGACGCGCGACAATGTGCCGGTGACGGTGGATGCGGTGATCTATTTCCGGGTGATTGACCCGGTGGAGGCGGTGGTGAAGGTCGAGAACTTCTGGAAGGCCACGTCGTTGATTGCGCAGACGACGCTGCGCAGCGTGCTGGGCCAGGCGCCGCTGGATGACCTGCTGTCGCAACGCGAGTCGATCAACCAGAAGCTGCAGGAGATCATTGACCGTCAAACCGATCCCTGGGGGGTGAAGGTTACCACCGTCGAGGTCCGGGATGTGGCGCTGCCGGACAGCATGAAGCGGGCGATGGCCAAGCAGGCCGAGGCGGAGCGCGAACGCCGCGCCAAGATTGTGAACGCCGAAGGCGAATTCCAGGCGGCTGAGAAGATGGTGCAGGCGGCAGCCATGATCAGCCGTCAGCCGATCGCGCTGCAACTGCGGTTCCTGCAGACCATGCGCGAGATTTCCAGCGAGCACAACACCACGACCTTCCTGCCGGTCCCGATTGATTTGTTCAGCCCGTTCATAAAGAAGCCGGGCGAGGGCAAGCCGTAGGGTTTCGGGCCCCGCCGGGCCTCTTGCCCGATGCGCTGGCAGACTGCCAGGGACCCCTGCTCGGGCTGGTGGTCTTTGTCGTGGTGGAACTCAGGAAGTCCAGCGGCGGGCAGCGGCGGAAAAGAGCCGGGGCGCCCCGGAGGTGATCGCGATCACGGCGGGATGAGCGAGCTTGCGCTCGGTGGTGATTGCGTAGAACTGTTGCCGGCATTCCCTGCTGCGCCCAATGAGACGAAGGCCATAGCGCTGAGCCGCCTCCTTTGCAACGATCGAGGGCACGCACATGAAACCGCGTTCCTGGAGCGCCAGGATAGTCACCAGCGCGGCGTCCTCGAATTCGCCCACCAGGCGGGGCCGGACGCCGCGGGCGTGGAACCACTTTTCCAGCGAGCGGCGCAGCCCGTGGCCGGCCATCGGAAGGAGGGCCGGGGCGTCGTGGAGTGAATTGGGGAAGCCGCGGCGCAGCCTGGCGGCGAGGGCCGGCACGGCGCAGAATGTCACGTCGCTTTCACCGAGCAGGTGGTTGAAGACGTTGGACGTCACGCCGCTCGAGGCGGGTTCATCCGCCAGGATCACGTCCATCTTGTAGGCCGCAAGTTCCGCCACCATGCCCGACACGCCGGCTTCCCAGCAGGAAATCTGCACGGGCTGGGGCAGGCGGAAGACCGGCTCGATAATGCGGCAGGCAACCAGTTTGGGCAGTGCGTCGGCCACGCCAAGGTACAGGCGCAGCGGGCGCGCGGCGGGGCGCTGCTTTACCGAGTTCACGAGGTCCTGCCCGAGCAGAAATATCTCCTCGGCGAACCCCAGCACGTGCTGGCCGGCGTCGGTCAGGACCAGGTGGCGGCCGGCGCGGCGAAAGAGCTTTTCCCCGAGGGCGCCTTCGAGGGCCTGGATCTGGGCGCTGATCGTAGGCTGGGAAACATGCAGCGTGGCGGCCGCCCTGGTCAGACCGCCTTCCTTGGCTGCGGCCCAGAAGTAACGCAGGTGATGGTAGTTCAGGAAATCCACCTACTACCATCTTTCACTTAAACCTATAAGTCTAATCGAAAAATCGTATTGGCCGGCTCCGGCATCAGAAACGAAGTTGATGAAGTTATGAAGCATGCACAGGTTCTGAAAAGCTTTAGCGCTTCATCCTTCGACAGGAAGGCGGTGAAGGCGGCACCCGCGAAGGCCCCAGCCAACGCTCAGGCGGACCCGGAGGCGGACCGGAAGCAGCGCGACGCGGCGAGCACGTCGGAACAGTTCCGAGGGATGCTCCAGGAGCGGTCTGCCGCTCCCTATGTTTTCAGCCCCGCGTATCGCCCTTGGGGGATTAACGAATAGGAACCCGTATCCCAGTGCGCTTTCTCACGCCCGTCTCGTTCGGACGGACCTTGCGACGAGGATGAAGGATGGTTTGCGGCGCGTCCGAGCCGGCAACGGATGCTGGAGCCAAGGCGGTTAGACCCGCCGCTCCGCCCTTCGCCGGGCGGGCGCGTCCGCGTTGGTTTGTTGCGGCGCGCGGCGGCGCTCGCCGCTGACAAGCGGCAGGATTGCCCCGGTCAGGGGCGGGCGATTTTCCTTTTCCGGCAGGAGCCTGCCCGCATAATGCCGCCGGCAATCTCATGAACCCACAGGTTCCGCTCTCAGAATTGACCGACCGGATGCAGCGATTCCGCGCCCGGATGGATGCCGCGCAACCGGATTGGGAGCTCGCCGCGTTCCTGGGCAAGGTCAACCAATACTACTTCACCGGCACGACGCAGGATGGCCTCCTGCTCGTTCCCCGCGACGGCGAAGCGGTGTTCTGGGTGCGCCGCAGTTTTGAACGGGCTTGCGAGGAATCGCTCTTCCCCCACATCCGCCCCATGAAGAGCTTCCGCGACGCCGCAGCGGCAGGCACGGGGACAACTCCCCGGCGGGCCATCCACCTCGAAACCGAGGTGGTTCCGCTCGCCCTGGCCCAGCGCTTCCGAAAACACTTCCCCTGCCGGGAGGTGGCGCCGGTGGACCCGCAGATCGCCGGGGTGCGGGCGGTCAAGCGTCCCTACGAACTGGCGATCATGGAACGGGCCGGCGCCATCCATCGCCGCATCCTCGAAGAGGCCGGGCCGGCGTTGCTTCGCGAGGGGATGACCGAGGCGGAGTTGGCCTGCGAGTTCTATTCGCTGATGGTGCGGGAAGGGCACGAGGGGACCGTGCGCTTCAGCCGGTTCAACGTGGACGTCGCCGTGGGACAATTCGGCTTCGGGGAAAACTCGCTTTATCCCACCAACTTCGATGGGCCGGGCGGGTGTCGCGGCTTGAGCCACGCCGCGCCGGTGCTCGGAAGCCGGGATCGCAAGCTGCGAAAGGGTGACTGGGTGTTCGCAGACCTCGGCTGCAGCGTCGAAGGTTACGCGACGGACAAAACAATGACCTACGTGTTCGGCCGGCCGCTGCCCGAGGACGCCATCGAGGCCCACCACCGCTGCGTCGAGATTCAACGCCGGGTTGCCTCGCTTCTGAAGCCCGGAGCGATCCCTTCCGAGATTTATGCCCGCACCCTCAAGAGCCTCGACCCGCAATTCCTGACGCACTTCATGGGCTTTGGGAACCGGCGGGCGTGCTTCCTGGGGCATGGCGTGGGCCTGCAGATTGATGAACCGCCCGTGATCGCCGAAGGCTTTGACGAACCGCTGGCCGAGGGAATGGTGCTGGCGCTCGAACCCAAGAGGGGAGTGCCGGGCGCGGGGATGGTGGGCACCGAGAATACTTACCTGGTCACGCCCGAAGGCGGCAGGAGCATCACCGGCAGCCACGCGGGGCCGATCCTGGTTTCGCCCTGAAGCTGCGGCCTGCTATGGCCTGGCTTGACTTGCTAAGCCCCCCGGCGGACGCAAGCAGGCCGGGCGAACTTCGCTCAGGACCATCGGCGTCTGCCGCCGCCCTGGATTGCCGCCATTGCTGAAGGCGGTAGAACTTGCCAGCTTCAGGCACGCTCAACCACCCAAGTCCAATAAGGCACCCGGCCTTGGCCGCGCCATATCCCCCGCTAAACCCCCTGTATCCCCCCCGTTGCAGAATCAATGAAGCACTACACTAGCGGCCGGAAGGCACGCCGGCCGTGTAGATGAGCGCCCTTGCGAGGAGCGCGCTGAACACGGTGCCAACGGCCAGCACGGCAATCGCCACTTTTATCTTCTGGCGCCTGACGATGGAGTCACGGGGCATGGGACTCCGGGTTGGCCGTGGAGCCGACGGGGGAGAGGAGCACGCGGAGAACGTCGGCGGCGGTGTAGGCGTCGCGGTCAGG
>CAZHEW010000119.1:0-8592 GCA_964531815.1 uncultured Verrucomicrobiota bacterium | reverse complement strand
CGCCAACCGGCATTTGCACAGCCGCGGTTAGAACCCCCGGGAAGTGCGGGTGCTAATACCCATCACCAACAGCCGATTTCTCGTGGTCGGCGGAGCCTAACGAAGGCTAATGCTTGCCGTCGAAGCATCTCCCACTTGCGTCGCGGCAGATTGAGGAACATTATCGGGCCCCAATGGCACAGCTTCTTCCAAGACCGAACGGGACACTCCCATGATTGGCGCCACTTTCTTCGACAGCATCCCCAAGCGCTTTCTGACGGCATTTGCGATTGCAGCCATAACCGCCCAAGCCGGAGAACCGGGCCGCTGGGAAGTCGCGATCGGCGGCGCCTGGCGCGTCACTTTTCTTCCCGGAGGTGCCACCCTCAACTGCAAGCACGCCCCTTCCGGTGCGGACATCAGCGGGAAGCTCTCTTTCCGGGCAACCAACGGTGACAAGACTGAACTGTGGCGGGTTGTGCTTCCGCGTGATTCCGTGGGCAACCGGCTTGCCCTGCTGGATACGCGCAACAATGTGCAGGGGTACCTTGCGCTCTCAGGCTCCGATAACGCGCTGGCGATTCGTCCGATTCACCGGGCGGCGCAACACTACAACGGCGAATTGCGGTTCGAGGCTCGGGCCACTCTCGGCGCGCGCACCTTCGCCTGCCGCACGCAACCGCCGCATCAATCGCGCGTGGTGCAAATGGCTTCCGGCCCGGCCGACAGCCTCCTCAATGATTCTCTCTTCGATCCCGAGGCCGACTCCGTCCTTCGATTCAACGCGCAGTCCTGCTCGCTCACCCTGGCATCCGCGGGCGCAATGCCGCCCGCCTTTGACGTGACCCTGGCGGCGCTGGTTGCCGCGCCGGATCGGGCCGCCATCTCCATCAGCCTCGTCAGCGATTACTATCGCGCCCAATACGTTCCCTATTACAAGCCAATAGACAAGAAGCGCTGCCCGGAAGCGCCCACAGGCTGGATGTCCTGGAACGTGTACTTCGACACCGCCGGCGAACAGGAGAACCTCCAGGAGGCGCGCATCGCCGCCGCATCCCTCAAGCCATTCGGCATGCGAGTTTTCTCGATCGAGTCCTGGCAGGACAATTCACCCGCGCTGCCCGTGAGCAAGTTTCACAACCTCACCCTGCGTCCCGATCCCCACAAATTCCCCAGCGGCATGAAGTGGCTCGCCGGCCAGATTCGCGCCCTCGGGTTCATCCCGGGCATCTGGACCGTTCCATTCGGCACCGGCGATCCCGCGTTCTACGCCGCGCACAAGCAATGGTTCCTGCACGGCCCCGATGGGCGTCCCATGCAGAACTGGTGCGGGCTCTATCTGCTCGATCCCTCGCAAGCCGCCGTGCGGCGTCACATGGAAGACACCCATCGGACGATGTCCCGGGACTGGGGCTATCAATACTTCAAGATTGACGGCATGTCGGGGCGCAACGAGAGCTACTCGGCGCACTTCTACGAGCGCGACGAGGTCCGCGCGGCGTTCAAGAAGACCGTGGATGATCCCTTCCGCCGCTGCGTCGAGGCGCTCCGCCGCGGCATTGGCCCCGACCGCATCCTGCTCGCCTGCCAGGGGCACTATACCGGCCCGGAGGTCGGTTTGGCCGACGCCGGGCGCATCGGGGCGGACATCGTGGCCCCTCATCATCCCCCCGGCTGGGACAACTACGCCAACCAGGCGCGCACCTCGCTCAACCAGTTGTTCGTCAACAATATCGTCTGGTATGGCGACCCTGACACGCTGCTGGTTGGGACGGCGAATCCCCTGGAGACCGTCCGGCTGGCCGCGTCGGTCGTGGCGCTGACGGGGCAGGCCATGTTCGCTGGCGATAAGCTGGGTGAATTGCCTCCCGAGCGCATGAGCCTGCTCCAACAATGTCTGCCGGTGTGCGACATTCGCCCGCTGGACCTGTTCCCCATCTTTGACTTGCTCCCCGTATGGGATCTCAAAGTCAGCCGTCCGTTTGGGGCTTGGGATGTCGTGTCCCTGTTCAATTGGGAGGAGAAGCCCCGCGAAGTCGGCGTCCGTCTGGATGAACTCGGCCTGGACGCCGCGCGTACATACTTGGCGTATGATTGCTGGAACCGGAAGCTCATCGGCCCCGTGCGGGGCGTTCTGCGGGCCGAGGTGCCCGGTCACGGCAATGTGCTCCTGGCAATCCATCCGGACCTGGGGCGGCCGCAGGTCATTTTCTCCGATCGGCACCTGGCCCAGGGAGGCGTGGATCTCGAACAGCTTTCCTGGAATGCCGGCCAGCGCAGGCTCTCGGGCGTCATTCGGCTTGTTGCAAACCATCCAACCCGGCTTGCCATTGCTCTGCCGGCCGGTTACTCCCTCCGATCGGCGCAGTCTGCCAGCGGCGCGCAGATCAGCACGGCTCCCGCGCCCGATGGCACATTGCTCTGCACTCTGGCGCAGCCAAAATCCGGCCCTGCGGAGTGGTGCCTGCAATTCTAACGGCTTGGCCGGCACGATGCGCCGGGCGTCAATGACTGGCGTCGCCGCCCGGGGCGGTTTCCTGATGGTCGAGTTCTGCCAGGGCTTTGCGGGCTTCGGGGTAGTCCGGGCGCAGGCGCAACGCCTCGGCAAAGTGTGTCCTGGCTTCGGCCCGCTGTCCCAGCCGCAGGAGCGACAACCCCAGGTTGAAGTGCGTCTGGAAGTCCCCGGGGTCAATCTCCAGCGCTTTCTGGTAGCAGGGAATGGCCTCGTTGATCTGGTTCTGCGCCACCAGGGCGTTGCCCAGGTTGCTCTGGGCCCCTGAATGTGTTGGCTTAAGGCGCACCGCCGCGCGGAAGTGCCGCTCTGCTTCCGCGTAGTTGGCCTGCATCGCGTAACAGATCCCCAGGCCGTTGTAGTTTTCCGCATGATTGGGGTTCAAACGCACTGCCGCCAGGTAATGCGCCTCGGCTTCTTTCAGCATACCGGCGTCTGCCAGGCAATTCGCGAGGTGGTGTTCCGCACTTTCATAATCCGGCTGCAACCGCAGCGCAGCTCGAAACTCGGCCACCGCCTGTTCGGCTTGTCCCTGCGCCCGCAGGGCCATGCCGAGATTGTGGTGCGCCTGGCTCGAACTCGGGTTCAAGCGCAAGGCTTGCTGGTAATTCGGTACGGCCTCGGATGGCCTGCCCGCGTCCATTTGGGCGTTCGCAAGGTTGAAGCAGTAGAGGTATTCCGGCTTGAGCCTGACCGCCGTCGCATAGTGCGCCAACGCTTCGTCGAAGCGTCCCTGCCGCAGCAGCACCGCGCCGAGGTTGTTGTGCGCCTCGGCGTAATTGGGCTCGGATCGAAGGGCGGCCTCATAATGCGCTGCCGCATCTGCCAGCTTGTCCTGGCGGCTATACAGATTGCCCATATTGTAGTGGGCCAGGTAATTGCCCTGACCGACTTCGATCATTCGCCCAAAGAGTGTTTCGCTGGTAGCCCACCAGCCAAGCTGCTTCCGTGCCAACAGCGCGCAGATCGCCAGCACCACAACGGTCGCGATCCCCTGCCCTGCGAGCGGCACCCGCCACCGGCTGGCCAATTCCCAACCGCCCCACGCCAGCGCGATAAAGATGCCGATGAGAGGAATGTAGGTGTAGCGGTCGGCCATCGTCTGCATGCCCACCTGCACCAGGCCGATAACCGGAACCAGCGTGCCCAAGTACCAGAACCAGCCCACCGTCAGGTACGGACGATGTCGTCCCAGTCGTAGGATGACCACGGTGGCTGCAAGCAGCGCCAGGGCCGCCAGGCCCACCTCCCATGTGGGCCAGGGTGCCTTCCGCAGGTAAAGAGCCGCCAACCCCTCCGGCCAGACCATCTTCTCCAGATAGCGCATGTACGACATGAGCGCATTGGCAATTCGCCCGCCGATGGGAAGGTTGCCAACATCCAGCACCGCGCCGCCGCTTTGTTGCACTCGAAAGGTGACTACGCACGAGACCGCGCTCAGCACCAGGAACGGCAGCTTCTCCGCCAGTAGCTGGGTCAGACGCGTGGTTTGCCAGGCGGTAGAGGGTTGCGGCTGGCCGGCACGGACCGGAACCTTGAACCCTGAACGTTGAACCTTGAACCTTGAACTCGGCCGCGCAGAGAGCTGCATTCGCTGCAGCGGCCAGTAGTCCAGCAGCAACAGGACAAATGGCAGCGTCACCAGCATCGGCTTGCTCATCAGCCCCAAGGCGAACAAGGTCAGCGCTAACCAATAGTAAAGGGAGGGGTGATTCGCGATTGGCGATGGGCGATGGGGACTGCGGCCTTCAGACTTTGCCTCTCGTTCCTCAGCCCTCGCCCCTCGATCTTCCGCGTAGCGGGCATAGGCTCCCAACGTCAGCAGAAAAAAGAACGTGCTCAGCACGTCCTTCCGCTCCGCCACCCAGGCCACGGACTCGACATGCAACGGGTGAAGCGCGAACAGTGCCGCCACGAGTCCACTGCGCCAAACCGCCCCGGTCATCTTCCACAGCAGCAGGAACAGCAGAACCGCGTTGGTGCTGTGGAACAGCAGGCTCGTGAGGTGATGCCCCCACGGCTTCAACCCGTAGAGCTGACAATCCAACATGTGCGACAGCATCGTCACTGGATGCCAGTTCCGCGCCACCTCGCTCTGCCACACCCACGTCAGCCCCTTGCCGCTCAAACCCGCCTGCACATGGGGATTCGCCGTGACGTAATCCGTGTCGTCGTAGTTGACAAACCCATGCCGGGTGACCGGCCAATAGACCGCCAGCGTGCTCAAGGCCAGGAACAGACAGATTACGAGCAGGCGCTTCCAAGTGGCACGTTCCGCGGGTGTTCGATCTGCGGCCATTACGACTGCCACTCTAGCCATCCGTGCCGCAATGGCTCAAGGGGAAATCGCCCTGAGCGATGACGCAATTGACCAATTGAAGCGCGGGAAACTTCACGTCAGCTTCCGCTCTGCCCAGTACCCGGACGGCGAAATCCGTGGACAACTCGTGCCGGTCCCTGACAAAGAACACGGCCATGCCAGAACGCATCTGCCTGGCCGGTGAGAGGGTCGGCGACCGGAAAGCCTCGGGCGGTGAAGCGGCTCCAGCCTGCGGAACTTCAAGCGCCGGATGGCAACAAGGACGGTTTGGCAGCGCATCAGGCCCATGACGCGCGCGCCACGGCGGGCGCGTCAGGCCGTCCCCACCCTCTCGGCCGGTCTGGGCCTGGCCGAGCCGGGAACGAAAAATCGGACCGGCGGCTTAGGCGCTGGCCCGCCCTGGCGAGCCAGAGAGTAGCTCCCGCCTGGCTACCACCAAGCTTAATAGAAATTCTATTAAGCTTGGTGGTAGCCAGGTGGGACGGGGGCAGCCCGGGGTGCTGGCCCGGCCGGGCGGAGGATCGGAATGCTCACCCGACCTGCGCAGGCAGAGGCCAGGGGGGCTGGGGCCGCCTCCGGGCCTGGCGGCCCAGGGTGATTGATGGCCAGCCTCGACTCCCGGAGCCTCCGACGACGGGGTCAGGCCCGGGCAGATTGGTGAGGGGCGTGTAAGTAATTGAAAGAGCGTCAATTACGTACATGGCGATGGTCCACCCCTTTGACCTGCCCGCAACCCGCACACAAACTCCTCGGATGAACCATTTCTCATGCTTCCTGTAGAGTGAAGTCCACCGCGACCGTCAATTCATCGCTGTGGCGGCAACGCGAGTTTCCTCTGCCCCATGAAGCATTACGCGCACCGCTTTGGCAACGAGCCGGCGCGTGTAGTCCTAACCTCCGGCTGGCATTTCCACCTTCGCCACGAGCGGCTCGAAGACCTCCGTGCCGGTCCTTTCGGGCGGGGCGAAACCGGACCCGCACCATTCGCACTGCTCGCGATCCACCAGCCGTAGTCGTTTGCAGTTGGGGCAGGTTTCGCGCACGGGCCATTCCTGCACGGCGAGAAAGGCCAGCAAGCCGGGCACACCGAACAGCACGTGAAACACGGCCCACCCTGCCTGCGCCCCTATGCCGAAGCGGTAACGCCGCCCCAGCCACCACCCGATTGGCAGACATACCAACACCGCGCTGCCCCAACTGAGCAGCAGCATCTCTCGCGGTATTGCCTGCCCCGACCATCCGGGAATGAGCCGGGGCGCCAGTAGCAACACCGCCGGCGGCACCACAGCCGACACCAGCCTTTCTTCCGGCTGCGGCTTCCAGCGTGCACGAGGCAACGCCGGCAGATCTGCGCTTCGAACGATGCCCTGGTCGCGCGCCAGCCAGACCGCACGCGTGGGCTGTTGCCAGCTTGCCTTCTCGTTCTCCCGGTAGGATGGCACCAGCCAGAGGGCATACTGCCCTGGTACCTCCAGGAAATGTATCACGGCCTGGCCGTAGGCCCCGTCCTTCTTGTCGCAGGGGACTTTCCACACCGGCTGGCCCTCGGACGTCAGCAGATGTATAAACCCCTTCGTGACCACCACGGTGTATTCCCATTCGTAGCCGTCCAACACGACTTCGGTGCTCGCCATGATCGGATCCTCCGCGGTCGTCGTGAACAACGGCTGTGTCGTCCGCTTCTCGAGATCCAGCCGGTAAACGGTGGTTGCGGACGCGAGCGTGCGCGAACCCCGTCGGTCCGGCGTGTCGCTGAACCGGGCCCCCTTGTCGGCCAAATCCGGCGCAAATCCCTCCGGCCCCAGGCTGCCAATACACCGCCGCGTCGCAAGATCGTAACCCACCAGCCGCCCGTAACGCTCCCAGTAATACCACAGCGTATCCGACGTCGCACTCCAGCCGACGGCGACCCGTATGTCCGCCTCGGGCCACTCATGCCTTCGAGTCAATGGGGCGAGCCCCACGGAGGTCAAAGCAGGCGTCTCCTTTCGCCGATGGAATTCGGCCAGCTCCACTTTGCGCCCCGTCTTGGCGTCCAGCAGCGGCTTGCCTTCCAGGTCCACAATCTCCGGTGTCTGGCCCGGCCCCTGCGTCCACTTCAAAACCGCACCCTCCTTGGTCATGACATACTGAGACCACGTTGTGGAACGCTCCCCTCTCGGAAACAGGTTGCTCAGCAACAGAGCCGCGGTGACGGCGACGATGCCGCTGCCCAGCATCATCGCAAAGCTCAGCGCGGCTTTCCCCGCTGCCGGCTGTCCCCGGTAATAGCCGTGCGTTTGAAACCCGCCCCACACCGCCGCAATTAGAATCACTCCGCCGATCAGGATCACCAGGAAACCCTCCCACCACACCGGCCTGAGCGCCATCAGCAGACAAACAACCAACGCCAGCCCCAGCCCCAGTGCCCGGCTGCCGTACCACCGCGCCTGGCGCAGACCCGTCAGCATGCCCGCCGCATAGAAGACCAGCCCTGTCAGGACGCAGGCCGCCAGCGGCCGCAGCATCCTCACCTCAAACGGCGCCGGCACGTGCCCTGGCCACCGCGCCCATCCCAGGAACACCAGCAACGGCCCGCCCACCACCACCGCATACAGGCCCAGCCCTGCCAGGGCTTTCCCGAGGAACATCTCCGTCCGCGTCATCGGCCGGTGCATCAGGAACGCCCACAGGTCGGGACGCCGCTCATTGAAGACCTGCAGCCAGCCCAGCACCGCCCCGAAAATGCCGCAGAACCACGCCGTGCTATAAATCAAGTCAACGTCCGCCAGCGGTTGCGACAGGCTCGCCGGTGATGCGACATACCCGCGATACTGCACCAGCAGCAGCAGCGTGTAGATGACCAGCCCCAGCGCGGCCAGCTTCACATTCTCACGCCATTCCTTTAATACGAGAGCTTTCATAATCATGCCTCCGTTTCTGCCAAGATGAACGACTTCTCACCGCGATCTCCCAGGTAGCTGATAAACGCGTCCTCCAGGCTGAGCGGCACCGGCTCCATCTGGATTGGCGCCAACCCCCGCAGCGCTGCTTCCGTCGCCCCGTTGTAATGCACGCAGGTCACCCGCAGCTCGCCCTCTGACCGCACCGCCTGCAAGAGCCCGGGAATTGTCGGCAGGGCAGGAGGAGCGCCCGCAAACCGCAGCCGCAACTGCCGGATGCTGTTCCGGAACGTCTCCAGCGGACAACACGCGCGCAAGACACTCTGGTCGAGCACCGCGATATGATCCGCCACCCGTTCCACGTCGGACAGTTGGTGCGAGGAGAAGAAGATGGTCCGGTCCGACCGGCGCGTCAGGTAAACCATTGACTCGATGAGCGCATGCCGCGCCACCGGGTCCAGCCCCATGGCCGGGTCATCCAGGATCAGCAGTTCCGGCTCGGGGGCCAGCGTCAGCGCAAGGCAAAGGCCCGCCCGCTCGCCGCGCGACAGGCTCTTGACCTGGGCGGTTGGCCGGAGGCTGAAGTGGCCGATGACCCCGCGGAACACCTTCTCATTCCAGGTGAGATAGAAACGCGACTGGAACTCGGCGCATTCCCGCACGCTCATCCAACCGTAAACCTGATGTTCTTCGGTCAGGTAGCCGATGCGCGCCCGGGCTTCCGGCGGCAGCGCGCAAATATCGTAGCCGAGGATGCTCCCCCCGCCGCGCGTGGGTTCCAGCAGCCCCAGCAACATACGGATGGTGGTGGTCTTGCCGGACCCGTTGCGGCCCAGCAGGGCGAACACCCCGCCGCGCGGCACTTCCAGGTTCAGTTCATACACCGCGCGCCGGGCGCC
>CAZHEW010000118.1:0-8632 GCA_964531815.1 uncultured Verrucomicrobiota bacterium | reverse complement strand
TTCGCGATCGAGTTGCCCCACCTCAAGATGGTCAGAGGCATCCTTAGGCGCCTGCAACTCAAAGCCTGTGCCGAGTTGGCCCGCGGCCAGAGCGACGCCGCGTTGGAAGACCAGCGGCTGCTGTTTGATTTGGCCGACTCGATCAAAGGCGAGCCATTCCTGATCTCGCATCTGGTGCGGCTCGCCATGCTGAACCTGGCCCTGCAGCCCGTGTGGGAGGGATTGGCCGAACATCGCTGGTCGGAGGCGCAATTGCAGGAGATTCAGAACCGCTTGCAGCAATGCCATCTGCTGGAGGAAGTCAGGAACGCGATGATTACGGAGCGGGCAGGGGCCATCTCGACAATTGAACTGGTCCGGCAAAAGGGGCCTTGGTATCTGGCCAGTTTGGGCAGCCCCGAACCGGCCTCGGCGTCTGGAGCGTCCGCGCTGGGCAGGCTGGCCGGGGCGGTGGCGATACCGCGCGGGTGGTATTACCAAGAGGAGCTAAATTATGCCCGGAGTTTCGACATGCTGGTGGCAATCGGATTGGGAACGACTAACAGCCGGGTCTCCCCGCGGCAGGTCAAGGAGGACATCCTGGCCTTTGAGGAAACGGAGGGCCGCGGCGGTTTTGCTGGGACACTCCTGGGGAAGGCGCTCCGCCATCGAGTCATGGTCTCCCTGCTGCTGCCCGCGCTCGGCAAGGTGACCGTAAAGACGGCGGCGGCCCAAACCGCGGTCAACCAGGCCGCGATTGCCTGCGCGCTGGAGCGATACCGCCTGGCCAATGGGCATTTCCCCGAGAGGCTGGACGCCCTGGCGCCGCAGTTTATCTCGCTGTTGCCCAACGACGTGCTCACAGGCGAACCCTACAAGTACCGGCGCGGCGACGGCGGCCAGTTCGTGCTCTACTCGATCGGCTGGGATGAAAAGGACGACGGCGGCGTTGCCGGCGAAACACTGTTCGACGAGCGGAAAGGCGATTGGGTGTGGGAATGCCCCGCCCGGTAGGACCGGCTGCGACGCGGCGGTTTACAGGCGCCGCGCCAGGCGCGCGGCCAGGCGATCCAGAGCGGGGGAGCGATCCAGCGGCGCCAGGCGCACGTCCAATAGGCAGAAGCTCCTGGTCCACCGCGCCGCTTCGAGGAGCGCGCGGTCCAGGTCCGCCTCGGTCTCGACGACGAAGCCGCGTCCGGCGCCGAGCACCTCCGGCACCCGGTGGTATTGCCAGGACCAGAGATCATTGTAGGGCCCATCCTGCATGTGGCGCTCGGTGCCGTAGCCGCGGTTGTTGAACAGCACCACAATCGGGTTGAGGCGGTTGCGGGCCACAGTGGCCAATTCCATGCCTGTCATCTGAAAGGCGCCGTCTCCGACAAGGACCAGCGGGCGCAGCTTGGGATTGGCGAGTTGGGCGCCGATACTCGCCGGCACCGCGAAGCCCATCGAGGTGTAGTAGGCCGGGCTGAGGAACTCGGTGCGTTTGCGAATGAACAAATCGGCCGCGCCAAACAGCGGGTCGCCCACGTCAGCCACCACCACCGTGCGGTCGGAAAGAAATGCGTTGAGCCGCTCAAAGAGGCGCCGGACGGTGAGCGGCCTGCGGGAGTGCGGAGTGCGGAGTGCGGAGTGCGGAGTGATCTGCGCGGGGCGGGGGATTTTGCCGAGCCGGCGCCGGCGCAGCGGCAGGCGCAGCAGCCCGCGAACAAAGTCCTTGAAGCGCACTTCCTCGTAGCTGTGGTAGCGGATGGAAAGCTTCTCGCTGGTGGCAGAAATCGAACGCGCGGGGTCGAGTCGGGCCGTGTAGATGCCGAGGTTGATGTCGGTCATGAAGGCGCCAAGCAGGATGACGCAGTCGCTGCTTTCCACATACTGCCGCACCTCCTCGCGGCCCATCGCGCCCTCATAGACGCCGAGGTAGAACGGATGGTGCTCGCCAATCACGGACTTGCCCAGCACGGTCGCCGCGACGGGGATGTTGGTCTGGCGCGCCAGCCGGAGCAGTTCATCCTGCAGCCCAAACCGGTGCACCTCCACGTCCGCCAGAATCACCGGCCGCCGGGCCCCGTTGATCATCCGAACGGCCTCGGCCAGCGCCGCGCGCAGGCTCCCCGCGTCGCTCCGTTCGTGAATTTCTGGCGTTTTATGGTGCGGAATGCCGGGCACCGAAACCCGGTCGCGGGGCAACTCAATATACACCGGCCGCTTAAACCGCAGCGCGGCGTGTAACACGCGGTCTATTTCCTGAAACGCCGTCTGCGGATCGCTCAGGACCGTCGCAGCCACCGTCAGCTCCTCGAAGACTTTCCTCTGGGTGTCGAATTCCCGGACCTTGTGGTGCAGCAGGGGATTCTTCTCGCGCTCTTTCATGCCCGGCGCGCCGCTGATGACGACGACGGGGGACTTCTCGGCGAAAGCTTCGGCGGTGGTGTTGGCCAATTTGAGTCCGCCGACGCAATAGGTCACGCACACGGCGCCGAGTCCGCGCACGCGCGCGTAGGCATCGGCGGCAAAACCGGCGCCCTGCTCGTCGCACGTGTTGACGAGGCGCAGTTTGCTCCTGGAGAGCAGGTCGTAGAAGCCGAGCACGTAGTCGCCGGGCACGCCGAACACATGCCGCACGCCGTGGGCGTAAAGCCGCTGGATGAGGTACTCGCCGACGGAGGGTGAGGTCTTCATGTGCCCTGAGTTTAAATTAGCATGAGGGCGCGGAAGGGTCAAAGTTCATCGCGGGCCGGAACTGGGAATGCTTTTGACTTCGCGCTGGCGGGCTCTACATTGCGTGGTTCAACGCAACAACCTGAAAGATGCTGACGGAAGACGACATTCGGAATGCCCTGCGGGCGGTTAAGTATCCCGGCTACAACCGCGACGTGGTGTCCTTTGGCCTGGTCAAACAGATCGCTGTTGGTGACGGCACCATCAAGGTCTCAATGCAACTCTCGACCGCAAGACCGGACATTGCGGGCCAGCTCAAGGCGGACAGCGAACAGGTTCTGAAGGCACTGTCCGGGGCGACGCAAGTCCATGTGGAGGTAGGCTTGCCGGAGACGCGCCCGGCGGCAGCAGCAGCGCCAAATCCGTGGGACCAGCAGCGCCGGGTTCCCGGCATCCGACGGATTATCGCCGTCGCCAGCGGCAAAGGCGGAGTGGGCAAGTCCACCGTTTCGGTGAACCTTGCGTGCGCGTTGCAGCAACTCGGGGCGAAGGTTGGCCTGCTGGACTGCGACATCTACGGTCCGACGATCCCGCTGATGATGGGTGTGCGCGAGCAACCAACCCTGAGCGACCGGGAGAAGATGGTGCCGCCGGCGAACTACGGGGTGAAGCTGATGAGCATGGGGTTCCTGGTGGATGGCGACCAGCCGGTGATCTGGCGCGGGCCGATGATCATGAAGACCATTCAGCAGTTCTTCAGCGAGGTGGAGTGGGGCGACCTGGACATCCTGGTGGTGGATTTGCCGCCGGGCACCGGGGATGCGCAGCTTTCGGTCTGCCAAACCGTGCCGCTGGACGGCGGCGTGATCGTAACCACCCCGCAGGAAGCGTCGCTGGGCGTGGTGCGCAAAGGCATTGCGATGTTCCAGAAGGTCAATGTGCCTATCCTTGGCATTGTGGAGAACATGAGCTATTTCACGACCCCCGGCGGGGAGCGCGTCGAGATTTTCGGCCACGGCGGCGGGCAGGCCGAGGCGGCGCGCCAGAGCATCCCGTTCCTCGGGGAGGTCCCGCTGTTTACCGAGATCAGGGAAGGGAGCGACCGGGGGGTGCCGGCGGTGGTCGAGGCCGCCGACCGGCCGGCGGGGCGGGTGTTTGTGGAGATCGCCCGGGCATTGCGCCAGAGGCTGGTTTGACCGGGGTGACAGAATGGCGGTTGTGTGTTAGACTTGGTCAGAAGATTAAGCCGGCGTATGAAGGCACGGGCGTCAGGAACAGCGATTGGAGATCCGGGCAAGCGTTCGAAATAGGGGTTGTCATCACTTGATGCTGTGCTAAGCTACGCGCGTAAGATTTGGATTCGCGATTATGTCTGACGAAACGAAAGAGCGGCCTCCGGCAAACGATCTGCTGAAGAACTCTTCGCTCTACAGGGAATTCCAGGCGGAGCGCGAAGAGATCCTGAAGCACAAGTGGATCGAATCCGAGAAGGCTGGTCGCGACATAGGGTTTGAGCGGGCGCTGACAGATTGGATCATCAAGCACCGCTCCAAATGGCGCAAGAGTCGGCAGGCGGTCGGCCGTTAGGCAGGCTGCCGCTCCTTTAAGGCAGCCCCGCGAGGCGGCCAAGGAATCATGCACCACTGGCAATCCCGACTCGCCGCCGCCCGACGACCGACACGGAGAAGCGCCTCCTGTGCCGGCCCTTTATGAACTTCAACCTTTCCTGCCAATGTCTGACTCCACCCTTATCCTGAGCGCGCCGACCATGCAGCGGGCTCTGTCCCGCATTGCGCATGAAATCGCGGAGCGAAATGAAACCGGCAGCGAGGTGGTGCTGGTCGGCATCCAGCGCGGCGGAGTGCCGCTGGCGCACCGGCTGGGCGCGCTTCTGGCGGACATTTGGGGGCAAGCCATCCCGACCGGCAACCTGGATGTCAGCATGCACCGGGACGATTTGGATCAGCGGGTCGCGCCCAACGTCCAGCCCACGGTCATCCCGTTCGATGTGACCGGCAAGACGGTGGTGCTGGTGGATGATGTGCTCTTCAGCGGGCGCACCGTCCGGGCCGCCATGGACGCGCTGAATGATTTTGGCCGCCCGCGGCGCATTCAACTGGCCGTGCTGGTGGATCGCGGGCACCGCGAGCTGCCGATCAAAGCGGATTTCGTCGGCAAGAATGTGCCCACCGCCCGCACGGAAAGCGTCCGCGTGCGGCTGGCGGAAACGGGCGGCGCGGATGAGGTCGTGCTGCAGAAATGAAGAACTCGCGGAGTGATGGAGTAGTGGAGTATGGGAGTGACGGGAAACCGGAACCCAGCTCTCTCCCCTTGCTCCAGCACTCCAATACTCCATCACCCCCCTTCTTTCCATGAGCTGGAATCGCAAGCATCTGCTGGATATAGAATCCCTCACGGCGGAGGAAATCACCACCGTGCTCGACACCGCGCGCGCGTTCAAAGCCGTCGGCGAGCGCGCCATCAAGAAGGTCCCGGCGTTGCGCGGCAAGACCGTCATCAACCTCTTTGTCGAGCCTTCCACTCGCACGCGCACGAGCTTCGAGCTGTCCGAGCAGCGGCTGTCGGCCGACATCATCAACTTCACGGCGGAAGCCTCCTCGCTCAGGAAGGGAGAGACGCTCAAGGATACCGCGCGCAACCTGGAGGCGCTGAACATAGACTTCATCGTGATGCGCCATAGCGCGTCGGGCGCGCCGCATTTTTTGGCCCGGGTGCTCAATGCCAGTGTCATCAACGCCGGTGACGGCGCGCATGAGCATCCCACCCAGGCGCTGCTGGACACGTTCACCATCCGCGAGAAGAAAGGCCGCATTGCGGGCCTGAATGTCACCATCCTGGGCGATATCCTCTACAGCCGGGTCGCGCGGTCGGACATCTGGGCGCTGACCAAGCTGGGCGCGCGGGTGACGTTGTGCGGCCCGTCCACGCTGGTGCCGCGGGTGTTTGAGCAGATGGGCTGCCGGGTGACGCATGATGTCGAAGAGGCCATTCGCGACGCCGACATCATCAACCTGCTGC
Source organism: uncultured Verrucomicrobiota bacterium (assembly GCA_964531815.1). Lineage (GTDB taxonomy): Bacteria > Verrucomicrobiota > Verrucomicrobiia > Limisphaerales > UBA8199 > UBA8199. The sequence continues at coordinate 2,953 of CAZHEW010000118.1, read as the reverse complement.
GCATTCAGCACGAGCGCCAGCGCAAGGCCATGTTTCCCAGCCTTAACGAATATTCGAGCCTGTTCGGCCTCAACAAAGACCGGCTGAGCCGCACGAAACCCGACGCCCTGATCATGCACCCCGGGCCCATCAACCGGGGTGTCGAGATTGACAGTGAGATAGCCGACTCCGGCCGTTCGGTGATTCTCGAGCAGGTGACCAATGGCCTGGCGGTGCGCATGGCCGTGCTGTTCCTCGTGAACGGGGGCAAAGGCCCACAGGAAGTGGCGGCGTAGCTCAGACTGATCCTCCGTGTCGCCAGCAAGTAGGCCTCTTCCTCTGACAATGCGGTGCACCGAAACGCGGCGACCGAGTCGCGCAGATGCTCCAGTGCAGCACGGGATGAAGCATGCCGCTCCATCCACTGGAGCGGGCTCTCTACCGACACCGAGTCAAAAAAGGCGGCGAACGCATCAACTCCTGGGAAGCGTGAGCGGTTGGCGTCGACTACTCCCGGCCACCCTGTTCACAGAGAATCTCGGCGAACAATTCATAAACCACGGAACGCTTCTCGACAAAAACGCAGCGGGCGACCCGCCGACCGCTTTGGGCGTAGAAGCGAACAAGAATCCGATAACTGCCAATGCGGAGACGAGCGTAGCCCGCGAGGTCCGCCTCGAGTTGTTTGAGGTCCCCCTTTTCCTGCTCCAGTCCTCGCAACCCGTCTCGTAGGCGCTTGCGCGGCTCTGGCGCGAGAGATCGCACGAAACCAGCTACTTGGGGGTCGAGTTCGACACTAATCTTCATCGAGTGCCGACAGCGGGAGATATTTGCCCTTGCCGGACTGGTCGCGGCGGATTGCGCGCATGGCCTGCGGGTTGGCAAGAATCTCCATCGTTTCCAGCAGCGCCTCCATGCGGTCGCGGGGTACAAGGAACGCCACCGTCTTGTCGCCTTGTCGCAGGGAAACGGTCTGTTTGCTATGCACCAATTTAAGCAGCCGCGCCTGCGCTTCTGGAACCTCGAACGTCGTCTTCACGCTTCTCTATTAACATGGCGACCCGGCGCACGCAACGGCGGTTTCGCACGCCCTCGCATTGGCGCTTTGTCGCCGGCCCGGCGCGGCGCGGGGGAAACCGCTGAATTGCGAAAGGATTTCCTCCTTTACCCAAACACGAGCCGGCATACGATGACCGAGGCGATGACACCGACGGAGTCGGAGACGATTCCCGCCGGCAGCGCATAACGGGTCCGCTTCACGCCCACCGATCCGAAATAGACCGCGAGCACATAGAACGTCGTCTCCGTGCTGCCGAAGATCGTGCCCGCCATCCGCACGGTCAGGTGGTCCGGCCCGAACTGTTTGACCAGTTCCGTGAAGATGCCCAGCGTGCCGCTGCCGCTCAGCGGGCGCATGAGCACCAGCGGGAGCAGGTCAGGGGGAAAACCGATGGCCAGCATTGCCGGCGCCAGCATCCGGCTCAGGAGGTCAATGCCCCCGGCGGCGCGGAACATGCCGATTGCCACCAGGATCGCGACGAGGTAAGGGATGATGCGCAGGGCCACATCGAAGCCCTCCTTCGCGCCGTCCACGAACTCCTCATAGACCTTCACGCCCCGCAGGATGGCATACAACGGGAAGATCGAGAGCATCAGAGGAATGGACAGCTTGGAGATGGCATCCACGACACAGACAAAGGTGGACCGGCCGGCCGCTTCGGGAGGCAGCGGCAGTCCCAGCAGCGCGGGAAAGGCCAGCCGCAGGAACAGGTAGAGGAAGAACAGTCCGAAGGCCGACAGGATGAGCTGACCCCACCATTGCAGCGGCTGGAGTGAAGCAGCCTCCTTCACCGGGGACTTGTCGTTGGCGGAGTTCGCCGCAACCGGTTCCCCGGCCTTTGGTTCCACATTCGACGGCGGCCCGGTGAGCGGCGGCAAACGGTAGAACGGCAGCCGGCCCAGGAGCTTGGCGGTGAGGACGGCGGAGGTGGCGGCGCAGATCGTCGCCATCAGGGCGGTGCCGACGATGGCGGTAGGATTGTTGGATTTGTTGGCCGCGAGGATGGCAATGGCGGTGACCGGGATGAGTTGGACCGAGCTGGTATTGAGGGCCAGCAGCATGCACATGGCGTTGGTGGCCGTGCCGGGCCGCTGATTCAGCGTCTCCAGGTCTTTCATGGCGCGCAACCCCAGGGGGGTGGAGGCGTTGCCCAGGCCGAGGATATTGGCGGCCATGTTCAGGAGGATGGAGCCCATCGCCGGATGTTCGACGGGCACATCGGGGAAGAGCCAGCGCATCAGCGGCCGCAGGGCGCGCGCAAGCAGCGCTACCAGGCCGGCCCGTTCCGCCAGCCGCATGATGCCGAGCCAGAGCGCCATGATGCCGACCAGCGGCAACGCGGTCTTCATCACCGCGAACTCAGCCATCTCGAAGCTCTTGTCGGCAACGGCCTTGAGGTTGTCGGTGCAGCCACCGATGATGACGGCCAGCACAACGAGCCCCAGCCAGATGTAGTTGAGCATCGCGCGGAAGCTATACGCGCGCGCGCCCGGTTCGCTAGCAAAATCAGCCCGCGCGCGCAGGCGCAGGGTTCGTCGCCCCACGCCGTCGGCATCCGCCGGCATCCCCGGCCACGGTTGGCGCACAACCTGCGCGCGCATTTGTCCGCTATGGCCTTGCTATGGAATGCTCGCTCTTCTGGCCGCTGCCGCCGGAAAGATCATTGCCTGGCGTACGGGTAAAGCGTGCGCTGCGGCGAGTAATACCACGTCTCGTTCAGGTGCATCCCGTTGTAACCGCCGAAGGTCAGCAGCCCCTCGCCGGTCCAGACACCTCTGGTCAGCCGCGGCGAGGGCGCGCCTGTCAACGCGATCTCCGTCCAGGTGTCGGTGGCTGGATTATAGCGGCCGCCAGTGCCGACAAACCGGCCGCCGTTGCCCTGGGCGTCGTTGACGCCGCCCCAAACCACCATCT
>CAZHEW010000117.1:0-8651 GCA_964531815.1 uncultured Verrucomicrobiota bacterium | reverse complement strand
CGGCTGCACGCCGAAATCTGCGAGGACGTGTGGACGCCCATCCCGCCCAGCACTTTTGCGGCCCTGGCGGGCGCGACGGTGCTGGTGAACCTTTCGGCCAGCAATATCACCATCGGCAAGGCGGAATACCGCCGCAACCTGTGCGCGTCGCAATCGGGCAAGTGCATCGCCGCCTACCTTTACTCGTGCGCGGGGCCGGGGGAGTCCACGACCGACCTGGCGTGGGACGGGCACGCGCTGATCTACGAGAATGCCGACCTGCTGGCCGAGTCGGCGCGCTTTGCCGATGGGCCGCAGATGATCACGGCGGACATTGACCTGGAGCGTTTGATGCACGACCGGATGCGGACCAGCAGCTTCAGCGATTCAGTGGGCGACCACCGCGAGCGCCTGCGGGGGATGCGGCGCATTCCATTCGAGTTTCGCGTCCCGAAAGGCCGCGTGCCGTTGCGGCGGGAGTTTCCCCGGTTCCCCTACGTGCCGAGCGACGCGCGCGAGCGCGACCAGCGGTGCTTCGAGGCCTACAACATCCAGGTGCACGGCTTGCTGAAGCGGTTGGCGAGCGCGGGCATCAAACGGACAGTCATCGGCATCTCGGGCGGCCTGGATTCGACGCAGGCGCTGATCGTCGCCGCCCGGACGATGGACAAACTGGGGCTGCCGCGGAAGAACATCCTGGCCTGCACGATGCCCGGGTTTGCCACGAGCAAGCTGACCCTCACCAACGCGCACAAGCTGATGAAGGCGCTGGGGGTCACCGCCAGCGAGATAGACATCCGGCCCTCCTGCAGGCAGATGTTCCGCGACATCGGGCATCCTTTTGCCGGCGGCAAGCCCGTGTATGACGTCACCTTCGAGAATGTGCAGGCGGGCGAGCGCACCTCGCACCTCTTTCGCCTCGCCAACCAACACAACGCGCTGGTGCTGGGCACGGGCGACCTGAGCGAACTGGCGTTGGGCTGGATGACCTACGGCGTCGGCGATCACATGTCGCACTACAACGTGAATTGCTCGGTGAGCAAGACGCTCATCCAGCACCTGATCCGCTGGGTGGTGTCCTCCGGGCAATTCGAGGCCGCGACCAATGCCGTCCTGGAAGCGATCCTGGCCACGGAGATCTCGCCCGAGCTGGTCCCCCACGCGACAGGCAGGTCGGCCCGGCCGGCGCAGAAGACGGCGGATGTGGTCGGCCCTTATGAGCTGCAGGACTTCAACCTCTACTACATCACGCGGCATGGGTTCCGGCCCAGCAAGGTCGCTTTCCTGGCCCGGCACGCGTGGGGCGACAAGAACCGCGGCGCCTGGCCCGACCTGCTGCCGGCGGAAAAGCGCCATCAATACGACTTGCGCACCATCAAGAAGTGGCTGGGGGTATTCCTCTATCGCTTCTTCAAGCTCAGCCAGTTCAAACGCTCGGCCATGCCCAACGGGCCGAAGGTCGGCTCCGGCGGCTCGCTCTCGCCGCGCGGCGATTGGCGCGCCCCCAGCGACTCCGAGGCCGAGGCGTGGCTCAAGGAGCTACGGGACAACGTGCCGGGGTAAGCGCCAGTTTACGGCTTGGCTTCGGCCGGGGGTGCAGGGGAAGCCCGGTGCGCCTGCTGCTCCCATTCGACAAACTGGCGGCTTAGATCTTCCCATTTCTTGCGGGGAGGTTTCGGACCTTTGACCCAGGCCACCTGGCGCCCGCGCCAGAGGGAATAGATGGCCGGGACGATTTCGAGGGTGAGGATGGTGCTGGTGATGAGGCCGCCGATCATCGGGGCGGCGATGCGCTGGATCGCCTCGGCGCCCGCGCCCTGCGCCCAGAGGGCGGGGAGCAGGCCAAGGGTGATCATGGCGACCGTCATGAGCTTGGGGCGGACGCGCTGCACCGCGCCGTAGGTGATGGCCTCGAAGAGGTCGTGCTGGGTCTTCATGCGCCCGGCCTTCTGGTAGGCGTGGAAGGCCTCGTCCAGGTAAATAATCATCACGGTGCCGGTCTGGGCGGCCAGTCCCGCCAGCGCGATGATGCCGACCCAGACGGCGATGCTCAGGTTGTAGTCCAGCAGCCAGAGCAACCAGATGCTGCCGGTCATGGCGAAGGGGATCGAGAGCAGGATGATGCAGGTTTCGGGGATGCTCTTGAAGTTCATGAAGAGCAGGACAAAAATGAGGGCCAGGGTGATGGGCACCACCAGCCTGAGGCGCTCGCGCACCCGGAGCATGTGCTCGTATTGGCCGGACCACTCGAAGCGGTAGCCCGCGGGCAACAGTCCAGCCTTCTCGATTTGCTCCGACACGGCCTTCTTGGCGTCCGTGACGTAGCCGCCGATGTCGCGGCCGGCCATGTCCACATAGACCCAGCCGGTAAGCGCGCCGTTTTCATTGCGAATGACGGGCGGGCCGCTGGTGGTGCGGATGTCCGCCAGCTGGCCGAGGGGGATTTGCTGGAGCCCGCTCGCGCCGGCGGGGCCGCCCCCGTCCAGCGTGACCGACAGGACAGGGATGAGCACGCGTTTGAGTTTGTCCACGTTGTCGCGGAGCTCGCGGCTGTAGCGGACATTGATGGTGTAACGCTCGCGGCCCTCGATGGTGCGGGCGACGGCCATGCCGCCAATGGAGGTCTCCACCTGCATGAGGACGTCCTCGACGTTCAAGCCGTAACGGGCGATTTCCGCGCGGTCGGGGATGATGTCGAGGTAGTAGCCGCCAGTGGTGCGCTCGGCAAACACGCTGCGCGTGCCGGGAATGTCGCGCATCACGGCTTCAAGGTGTTCACCCAGCTTGCGAATCTCTTCGAGGTCGGGGCCGAAGATCTTGATGCCGATGGGCGTGCGGATGCCGGTGGTGAGCATGTCAATGCGGCCTTTGATGGGCATGGTCCAGGCGTTGACCTGGCCGGGAATCTGCAGGGCCTCGTCCATTTCGGCGATCAGTTCGTCCCAAGTCATCGGGCGGACGTCGGGCCAGACTTTCCGCAGGCCTTGCTGAGTCCACGCGGGCGCCCAGGATGAATACCAGCGCGAGTTGGGAACGTGGCGCCATTCCTTTTTGGGCTTCAACTGCACGACGGTTTCAAACATTTCCATCGGCGCCGGATCGGTGGCCGTTTCGGACCGGCCCGCCTTGCCATGCACGGTAAGGACCTCGGGAAACTGCTTGAGAATGCGGTCCTGGATTTGCATGACGCGCGTGGCCTCGGTGACCGACAGGGTGGGCAGCGAGGTGGGCATATAGAGGATGGTGGCTTCATTGATGGGCGGCATGAACTCCGAACCGAGCTTTTTGTAGATGGGGCAGGAGGAAGCGACGGCGGCGACGGCGATGACGATGGAGAGGATCCGCCGGGTCATCAACAGGCTGACCCACGGGTAGTAAATCCGGTGAAGGATGCGGCTGATGGGATGCTTGTGTTCCGGGATAACTTTGGCGCCGGTCATCAGCACGATCAAGGCCGGGCCGATGGTGATGGAGAGAAGGGCCGCCCAGGCCATCGTGAAAGTCTTGGTGAAAGCCAGCGGCTTGAACAGCCGTCCTTCCTGTGATTCGAGGGTGAACACCGGCAGGAAGCTGACGGTGATGACCAGCAGGGCGAAGAACAGCGGTTTGCCGAGCTGTTTGCACGCCTGGATGATAAGCTCCTGTTTCTGGTGCCGGCTCAAGCCCGGCGGGGCGTGCTCCAAGTGTTTGTGGACGTTCTCCACCATCACCACGGCTTCGTCGCAGAGCGCGCCGATGGCGATGGCGATGCCGGCCAGCGACATGATGTTCGCTGTGAGGCCCATGAAATACATCGGGATGAAGGCCAGGGCCACTGCGATGGGCAGTGTGATGATGGCCCGGGCCGCGCCGCCGAAATCCAGCAGGAACACGATGACGATGATCGAGACGATGATGGACTCCTCGAGGATGGTGCGGGTGAGGGTCTGGATGGAACGGTTGATGAGGTCGGAGCGGTCGTAGGTGGTGACGATTTCGACGCCTTCCGGCAATGAGGGCTTGACTTCCTCCAGCTTCGCCTTGATCCGGTCAATGACCTGGAGGACGTTCTGCCCGAAGCGCACCACTACGATGCCCCCCGTGGTTTCCCCTTCGCCGTTGAAGTCACCGGCGCCGCGACGCATCTCGGGGCCGAAGGCGATGTTGCGGGCTACGTCCTTCAACAGAACGGGCGTTCCCTGGGCGCCGGCGCCGACCACCACGAGGCGCAAATCGTCGAGCGAGGTGAGGTAGCCTTTGCCGCGCACCAGGTAGGTGGTGCCATTGCGTTCGAGCTCGCGTCCGCCGACGTCGTTGTTGGCGCTGCGGATGGCGGCGACGATCTTGCTGATGGGAACATTGTAGGCGAGCAGCCGATCGGGATCGATCTCCACCTGATACTGTTTCTCGAAGCCGCCGATGGTGGCCACCTCGGCAACGCCTTCCACGCTCTGAATCCAGTAACGCAAATGCCATTGCTGGAAGGAGCGCAGGTCCGCCAAATCGTGCTTGCCGCTTCTGTCCACGAGCGCGTATTGGAAGCCCCAGCCGACACCCGTGGCGTCGGGTCCGAGGGTGGGCGTGACGCCCGGCGGCAGGTTGCCGGCCAGGCCTTGCATGTATTCCAGGACCCGAGAGCGCGCCCAGTAGATGTCCGTGCCGTCCTTGAAGATCACGTAAACGAACGAGTAGCCGAAGAAGGAATAGCCGCGGACCGTGCGAACGTTTGGCGCGCTGATGAGTTTGGTGACGATGGGATAGGTGATTTGGTCTTCGACCAGGGTCGGGCTGCGGCCTTCCCACTGGCTGAAGACAATCACCTGCACGTCGGTCAGGTCGGGAATGGCATCCAGCGGAGTGTGGCGCAGGCAATAGACGCCGCCGAGGGTGAGGGCGCCCGCCAGCAGGAAGACCATGAACTTGTTGCGCGCGCTCCACTCGATGATGCGCTCGATCAGGGCGTCTTTGTGCGGCGCGGACGGCTGGGGTGCGGCGGGGTCAGACATTGGCGGGCACAGGGATTAATGTTTGTGAGCGCCGGCTTCGCCCATGCCGGCAATGGCGGCTTTGAGCTGGCTTTCGGAATCCACCAGAAACAGGGCGCGCGTGACGACCTTCTCGCCTTCCTTCACGCCGTCGAGCACTTCGTAGTAGTCATCGGTCTTGAGGCCGACTCTCAGTTCGCGCGGCTGCAAGTGCTGGTCTTCGCCGTCAACAAAGGCGACGAAGCGCTGGCCGGTGTCAATCACCGCGCTGGCGGGAATGAGGAGCTTTTTGCCTAGTGGGATTTGAATCGTGACGCTGGCCCACATGTCCGGCCGCAAGAGATGCCCGGGATTGTCCAGCTCCAGGCGGACGCGGCCACGCCGGGTCTGGGGGTCAATGTGGGGGTAAAGGAAGGTCATCGGCGCGGTAAAGGTCTTGTTGTCGAGATAGGGAAAAGTGACGGTGGCCTGGAGGCCGGTTTTCATCAGAGGCAGATCGGACTCGAAGACCCAGGCGTCCAGCCAGAGATGCGAGAGGTCAGAGACCTCGTAGAGCGACTCGCCGGCCATGAAGGATTTGCCCTCGACCGCGGTCTTGGCTACGACGTGGCCCGCGATCGGAGAGCGGAAAGGCATTTCATCGCTGGCGGTGCCGCGTTGGTGGAGCGCGCGGATTTCCTCCTCGCCAATCTCCCACAGTTCGAGGCGGCGGCGGGCAGAGGCCAACAGGTTGGTGGCGGCCTGGCGCTGTTGGGCTGGGGCATCGGCCGGCAACTGCTGGAGGCCACGCCAAGCGATCAGGTAGTCGGTCTCCGTCGAAAAGAGCTCCGGGCTATAGACGGTGAAGAGGGGCTGGCCCTTTTCGACTGGCGCACCGGTGAAGTTGACGTTCAGTTTGCGCACCCAGCCGCCGAAACGCGGGGCGATGCGGGCATAGCGGCTTTCATCGTGCTGCACTACAGCGGTGGTGCGGACGGTGTTGGTTAGTTCGCGGTATTCGACGGTCGAGAGGGTCAGGCCGATCATCTGGCGCTTGTCGGCGGAGAGGCTAATGCTGATTCGGCCGGGCACGGACGGGGTGGGTGCGCTGGTCGCCTGGCCTTCGTGGCCGGCAGGCGGTTCTCTCTTCTCGACCAGGTTCATGCCGCATTTGGGGCACTCGCCCGGCTTGTCCTGCACATGTTCGGCCCCCATCGGGCAATAAAACTGCCCCGGCTTGACCTGCGCGATCTTGTTGTGCGTCGCCTCGGCGGCCGGCTTGGCCGGAGCTTGGTCCTCCTTGATGGGCACGAGTTTCATGCCGCAAATGCCGCAGTCGCCCGGCTTGTCCTTGAGGTAGGTCGGGTGCATGGGGCAATGGTACTTCTGCATAGCCTGGGCGCCGCTGTGGCCTTCGCGGCCCTGGCCGGGAGGCTTGCATCCCGCCAGGCAGGCGCCGCCGACAGCCAGCAGCACACTCATGAGCAGGGGAATAATTCGATTTCGCATAAGTTCGTTCGGGGGGGGGGGTGAAAGGGCTACTTCTTTTCCGTTGGCGGCAGAGCGGCTGGCAGTGGCTGGCTGGTCGCGGTCAGGATCGGGGCGCCGGGTGGGGGCACACCGATAATGAGCAACGACAATTCCGCCAGAACCAGTTCGCGTCGGGTGCGGGCGTCCACCGCCGCCAACTCGAACTCCAGGAGGGAACGCTGGGCTTCCTGCAGGTTGATGAAGTCCACGTTGCCGGCGCTGTAACCCAAGCGGGCAACCTCCAGCGCTTGCCGCGCTTTGGGCAGCAGCGATTCGGTGAGCAACCTCAAGTTGCGCGTGGCCTCGCGATAGATGAACGACTTGTCGGCGAACTCGACGGCGAGCTGAATTTGCTCGGCCGAAAGCCGCGCTTCCGCCGCGCGCTTCCGGTCCTGGGCCGAGGCGATCTGCGCCGCGATCTTGTCGCGCCAGATGGGGAGCGTGACCCCCAAGGTGGGACGCCACATCACCGGCGAAGCTTTGGCGTCGGCTTCAATGCCCACATTGAAGTCCGCCAGCTTGCTGGTGCGCGCAAGCTGGATCCCTGTCTCGGCCATGCGCACTTCGGCCTCCATCGCCCTGAGGCGGGGATTGCGCGCCAGGGCAATGGCGAAGAGCTGCTCGGAGGTCAGGTCCAGGGGCGTGGATTCAAATTGCACGGGCAGGGGCGGGCTTGGCTCGTCGGCGCCCAGGCCCAGGGCGGCTTTGAGTTGCGCCAGCATCGGATTGCGCGAGTCGTCCAGATTCACGATCTCGGTCCGGAGCCGCTCCTGCTCGATTTGCGCCCGCAGGACATCCTGCAGCGTGCCTTTGCCGGTTTCGACTTGCGACCGGGCAACCTGTTCCAGCTGCCCCAGCAGCGTGAGCGTTTCCCGATTGACGCGCAAACGTTCTTTCAGGAAATAGAGCTGGTAATACGGCCGCTTCACCTCGAACGCGGTCTGAAGGACCGCCGCTTCCAGGCCGAAGTATTTGGCCTGGCTCTCGGCCGACGCCATGTCGGCCCGGCTGCGAAGCTTCTTCACCCACGGCAGTTCGGTCATCAGCCCCGGCATAACCGTGGTCACCACCTCCTGAATGTCCAGTTCCAGCGTCAAACGCGGGTCCGGCAGCGACCGTTCCACCGTGATGCGTTCGACCGCGGCCAGCCAGTCAAAATACGCCGCCTCGACCCGCGGCTGATTCAGCAGCGCGTAGGTGAGGAAATTGCTAAGGCTCGACTGGCTGGTCAGCTCGGGCAGTTCCGGCTTCCGGCCTTCCGGCCGGTAAGCGCCGGCGACCGCCTGGACCTGGCGCCGGGCTTCTTTCTCGCCCGCGGTGGGCGTGCCCCTGCATCCGGCCAGCAGCAGGAGCGAAATCAAAATAGTATAAGTCTTCATAGCTCGGGAAATTCATTGGGGGCAGGTACGACAGTGCGCGTCCGTAATGCGCCTGCTCGGTACACACTACGGGCGTACAAGCGGGAAAATCAGAGCAGCAGCGCGCAGTTCTGCTGGTAGAGAGGGGGGGCGGCTGCGCGACTGAGCGAAGCCAGAGGATGCGAGAGCGCGGAACTCGTCGCTGGCGGCAGCACGAACGCAACCGCGGCAGGGGCAAGCAGAAGCAACTGGCCCGACTGCGAAACGCCCGCAGCGGGCGCTGCCGGCGCGGGATCTGAGCGTGGCGCGCTCTGGTTCAGGCAGCCACAGGCGTTGCCACAGCAGCAGCACGAACAGCCCGAGCTGCCCGCCGCTGTCGGGGCCACCGGAGCGCAAGCGGCCGGGGTGCCTTGCGCCCAGATCAGCGCCAGACTGAACAGAATGGCCAACAGCGGTCTCACACTTAGGGCTTGGCCTTTTTGGCCTTCGCCTCGGCCTCTTCGATCTTTTTGATATACTTGGCCGGGGCCTTCTTGAAATCTTTCAGGCACGCCTTGCAGCAGAGTTTGATTTCGCGTCCCTCGTGGACGAAGACATAGGCGTCGCCCATTTCGCCGAGCTTCTCGTCGCTTACAACACAGGTTTTGAGCGGATAAGGCTTCGGCTTCTCACTCTTCTTATCGGCGGCCAGGCCGGATAGAGGAGCCAGGAAGGCTGCTAGCAGGATAGACGCGGTCACTACTCTCAGCGCTTTCATCATATGTTTGAGTTCTTGCGAATTATACACTAACCGGGGCGGTTTTGCTCAAGAAATCTTTCTCATTAGCGCCATAAGCAGTTC
>CAZHEW010000116.1:0-8681 GCA_964531815.1 uncultured Verrucomicrobiota bacterium | reverse complement strand
GCGGATCCAGGCGATGCCCTCGCGCATGCCGCTGCTGGAGCGAGACTGCGTGCCGGTTTGCACGATCCGGTTGAGCTGGCGGGCCACCTCGACGATCCGGCGTCCCTCCCACACGTTGTGGGACACCGGCTTTTCGACATAAACATCCTTCCCGGCCTGCATCGCCCAGATGGCGCCCAGCGCGTGCCAGTGGTTCGGCGTGGCGAAGCTGACAACGTCAATGTCCTTGCGCTCCAGCAGTCTGCGGATGTCGGTGTAGCCCTCGACCTGTTCCCCGAGGTCGCGGTGCTTCTTGACCCCCTGGTCAAGGATAGTGCGGTCCGCGTCGCACAACGCCACCAAACGGGTGCCGTTGGCCTCGCGCAGGCCGCTAATGTGGCTCGCGCCCCGCCCGCCAAAGCCGACGACGGCAAAGCGGATGTCACTGTTCGCGCCGGTGGGGCGGGAAACGACCGCAGCCCACTGTCGGCGCCTGGCGCTCTGGTCGGCGCCGAAGGCCGGGAGCAAGCCAAGCGAGGCGGTGGTGAGGATGGAGGTCTTAAGGAAGCTGCGGCGATCGAGTTTGTTCATGACATGAGTAACTGGCTGATCTCACGTGGTGCTGAATTGATGAGGCCGACGGTTTCGGCAAAGGCGCCCTGCCGAGGCTGTGCTGCCGCGCCGAGCCGGCCGCGGTTCATTTCGCGTATTCCTTGTATTTGTCGGCAACCTTGGCCTGCTGAGTGTCGCCTTCGTGCAGGTAGAAACGATAGCGGAAGGTGACGCTCTTGCCGGCGGGAACGACGAGGTTGCCGGCGGTCTTGTCGGCAAGGCTCTCGAAATCATGCTGGCCGAAGGGATTCGCGGCGAACAGGCCGTAATCGCGCACGTGCCACCACGTCGGGTGACGCGGGTTCCCGGGATGATCAAAGATGGCGATGCCTGCCGTCTTGCCTGCGACCGGGCCATAATAATCGCACCAGGCGGCTCGTTTGCCCCAGGTGTCTCCGTCGCGCAACCCGGCGCTGTTGACGATGTGGCCCTGGCCCAGCTTGCCCTTGAGCCGCATCGTCTCGGCCAGGCGCACGGCCAGGGTTCCTTCCTTGGTGTCGCCCAGGGTCAACTCGCCGCTGGAGGCAAAGAGGGTGATCTCGAAGTCGAACACCCGCGCGCCGGGGCTTTTTGGCGCGTGGAAGCGCAGGGTTCGCTCGTCAGTGCAAACCACCGCGCCGTCGGCGGCTACCCACTTGTTGCGCGAGCGGATGACGCCTTGCTTCCGGCCCGATTTGATTTCCAGGAAATCGTCATGCACGGTCTTTCCAAAAGCTTTCTGCTCGGACCAGAAATCGTGCCCGTTGACCGCGCCGTGGGCGAACCAGAAGGACCGGTGGTGGGGGTGGTCGTGGGCCTCGCCGGGAGTTTCCTTCATCGGCCAATCGCGGGTCATGGCGGCGCCGCCCGGGCCAATGAGCGGGTAGCAATACGGGCGGGGCACATCCTTGAAGAAGTATTCGGTGAAAAGCTGGCCTTGAACCTGCACGCGCAGCCGGTCGTCGAGCTTCGTAATTTCCACGCCCGGGGGGCCGGCAGCGGCTTTCACGCCGGCGGCGTAAGCGGGCGGCACAATGAGAAGCAAGACCAGGCCCGCGCCGATTCGCGAGATGCGTTGTCCAAACATGACGGGCGCAGTTTGCGAAGCATTGCTGCCACGGTCAACCTGGATCATCTCAAAATCCACATCCTTGACCCGCAGCCGCACCGCCTCCAGCACGCGCAGCTCGCTGCCGTAGCGCAGTTGCACGATGAGCTGCGGCGTCCCCTCCAACAGTGCGATCACCCGACAGGTTTCAAGCCCGGTCGTGAGTTCAGCAAGAAGCGGCAGTTCCGGATTCCGGCGTATGGGCGGAGATCCGTTGAGCGATTCCTTGCCTTGGCGGACCGGCGAGAGAACGCCGAATCGGCTCGCCGGGAGGATTGACCTCCCGGCGCACACACCACCTGGTGTAGTGCGTCATTGATTCTGTAACTTATCAGTAATCAAAGCTCACCGTCCGGGGCGCTGAGCCGGTGCGCCTGCCAGCTTCAGGCACGCTCAACCACTCAGGTCCAATAAGGCACCCGGCCTTGGCCGTGCCATATCCCCCACTAAACCCCCTGTATACCCCTTGTATACCCCCTGTATACCCCGTCTAAGCCCCCTCTATTACAATACAGGGGGTATACAGGGGGTATACAAGGGGTATACAGGGGGCTTAGTGGGGGACATGGCGAGAGGCTGGATTGGGCGACGGCGGCAGAAGTCACGCAAGATACTGGGCGCCAGGCATTCTATCCCGTAACCAGTAACCCAATCCCTGGCGATTTCGCAGTACTCATTTTGCATTTGCCAGGCGGTGGGGGCTGGGATTCAATGCGACGCATGCTGACGCCAGACCCAGGTTGCGGGCAGACCATTGACTGATCAAGATTATGAACAGTGGCAATTCCCTCCAGCCATCTATTACCCGCCGCGATTTCCTCAAGACCTCCGCGGTCGCCGCGTCCGCCGCCACTCTGGGCACCTTTGAGTTGGGGGTCCATGCCGCTGGCAGCGACATCATTAAGGTGGGCCTGATCGGCTGCGGGGGCCGCAATTCCGGGGCGGCGGGACAGGCCTTGAGCGCCGACCCCGGCGCGCGGCTGGTCGCCATGTGCGACATCTTCCGGGATCGCATTGAGGCCGCGCGCGAGGCGGTCAAGAAGGTTAAGGGCGACCAGGTTACTGTAGACGATGCTCATTGCTACACCGGTTTCGACGGCTACAAGCATGTCATTGAGGCGTCGGATGTGGTGTTGATTGCCAATGCCGCCAAGTTTCATCCATTCCATTCCATGGCGGCCATTCGGGCGGGCAAGCATGTGTTTGTGGAGAAGCCGCATGGGATTGACCCGGTGAGCGTGAAGCTGATGCAGCAGGCCTGCGACCTGGCAAGAGAGAAGAAGCTCTGCATTGTGTCGGGCCTGCACAGTCGGTTCCACACGGGCTATGCCGAGACGGTGCAGCGGGTTCGGGACGGCGCGATCGGTGACGTCGTCAGCCTCGAGGAGAACTTCCTGCGCGCCCCCTACGGGGTGACGGAGCGCAAGGCGGAGCACACCGAGCTGGAATGGCAATGCAGCACGCAATACCACTTCCGCTGGCTGTCCGGCGATGATGTGCCGCAATCCCTCGTCCACAACCTGGATCGTTCGAGCTGGGTGCTGGGCAACGCCGTGCCAGTCAAGTGCCACGGGCTGGCGGGACGCTCGACGATGGTGGAGCCGCTCTACGGCGACGTGTTCGATCATCACTCGGTAGTGTACGAGTTCGATAAGGGCGTGCGGGTTTATGCGTTCTGCCGGACTACCGCGGGCTGCTACGACGAGAGCTCGAGCCTGATCTTCGGCCGCAAGGGCAAGGCTTCCCTCCTGAAGTGCCGCATCTGGGGCGAGACCAACTGGCGCTGGCAGGGGCAATGCGATCCCTATCAGATTGAGCATGACAAGCTGTTCGCGGGCATCCGGTCAGGCAATCCCATCAACTGCGGCGACTACATGGCGCGCAGCACAATGATCACGGTGATGGGCCAAATGTCGTGTTACACAGGCAAGGAGGTTACCTGGGAGCAGGTGATGGCCTCTGAATACTATCATCCGCCGCGGCCGGAGGAGTGCCGTGACGGCATGGAGCCGCCGACCAGGCTCGGTGAAAATGGCAGTTACCCGGTGCCGGTGCCCGGGCGCACCAGGATGATCTGAAGAGGCTCTTAACCCCGGATAAGACGAGATGAACACAGAGACGAAGAAGTTGTTTCGAGCCTCTTGCCTCGGGGGCGCCATGGCACTGGCGGTGCTGGCGGCGTTGTTCGGGCGCTGGGCGGGCGCGGCGCCGGCGGCCACCCCGGCAGAGGAAAGGGCGCGCGTTCTGTTGGTGACGGGCGTGGACTACCCGGGCCACCTTTGGCGGGAGACGGCGCCTGCGCTGGCGGAGGCATTACGCAAGGACTCACGACTGGCGGTCACCACGGTCGAGGATCCCGGGTTTCTGGACTCAACGGCCATTGACCGGTACGACCTGATCCTGCTGCACTTTCAGAACTGGCAGCAACCGGGACCGGGCGAGCGGGCGCGGGGAAATCTGCGGCAATTCGTGGAAGGTGGCAAAGGCGTGGCGCTGGCGCATTTTGCCTGCGGCGCCTGGCACGGGGAGTGGCCGGAGTTTGTTAAGATCGCGGGCCGGGTGTGGGCAGGGCCCGGGCCTGAAGTCCGGCAGCACGATCCCTTCGGCGCGTTCCGCGTCGAGCTCACCAAGCCCGATCACCCGATTCTGCGCGGCCTGTCAGACTTCGAGACTCGCGACGAGCTTTACACCTGCCTGGCGGGCGAACATCCGATCGAGGTGCTGGCACGATCCAAGTCCAAAGTGGACGGCAAGTATTACCCGATTGCCTTTGTCTCGCATTGTGGCAAAGGGCGAACCTTCCATTGCACTCTTGGCCATGACGCCCAGGCGTTCAGTGTGCCCGGAGTGCAGGAACTGTTCCGGCGTGGTTGCGCGTGGGCGGCTGGACTTCCCCCCGCGGCGGCTCGACCTTCCGCACCGGCGAGCAAGTGATGCCATGAACGGCCGACGAACGTTTGTAAGCGGAGGATTGGGCGCCGCGTTTGGGCTGCTGCTGGCCCTGTCGGGGGCAGCGCTCGCCGCCGCACCCTCTCCGATGGCGATTGAGTTGAAAGTGGACCAGGGCGAGTTGGTGATTCGCTTCAAAGGCCGCAAGCTCCTCGTCTATGCCTTTGCGACGAACCAGTTCAAGCCCTACGTGCGGGAGCTCTACACGCTGCGCGGGGACAACGTCCTGCGCGACGCGGTGCCGGACCACCTGCACCATCACGGGCTGATGTATGCCGTATGCGTCAACGGCGTCAACTTCTGGGAGGAGATGCCCGATATGGGCGTTCAGAAGCACATCGAGATGCCGCTCCATCTCGTCAGAACGGATGCCAACGGTCTGCCGGTGGCGCAGTTCGTCGAGCGCCTGCACTGGCTGGCGCGGACCAACCGCGCGGTGGCGGATTCCCTGAAGGCGGCCCTGCTTCTGGAAGAACGGACGCTCACGCTCACGGTGGACGAGCAGAATCAGGAAGTTGCCCTGTGCTGGGAATCCCGGTTCCGGGTGGGGCCGAAGGTCAGCAAGGCAACTCTGCACGGCCCCAATTACGACGGCCTCGGCCTGCGCCTGCCGGAATCCTTCAATCGCGTGGCCAGGTTCCACAACTCCGCAAACCAGCCTTACGTCGGCCCGAACACCCAGAACGTGATTCCGGCCCGCTGGACGAGCGTCTCAGGACTGATAGGCGGGCGCGAAGTGATGCTGGTCTTGTTCGGCCGTCCCGACAACGCCACCGGCGACGCCAGCTTCTTCACCATGGTGGACCCATTCGCATATCTTAGTGCCACGCAAGCGCTGGACAGGAAGCCCCTGAAGTATGACGCGGGGGAGAGGTTCCGCCTGAGTTACCTGCTGACGGTGCATGCCGAAAACAAGTCCCCTGAATTCATCCGGCGCCGCTGCCAGCTATGGGAAAAGGGACGCCGGTGATCCGCCGGTTTCATGGAGGCGTCCAGGCGCGCTCTGCAGCAGCCGTGCCTGCTATGGGCTGAGCATTACCCACATCCTGGCCGGCATTTTCAGCCAATCCCGGCGGGATGGGACGTCGAGCGGATTCTCGGCCTCCAGTATGACTTCGACTTGCTGGTCCGGCAGCAGGTCGAGATGTTCGTATGCTCCCGGCTGGACAGCGTCGCTGCCTTTTCGATGCCGTTCGGATCGTGTCGTGGTCCGGATGGGTATCCCCGCAAAGCAGTCGCACCGGCACGCTGTCCCAACTGGCTTGCTCGATGCGCCGAGAGCTAAACAACCCGGTGGCGTAGCAGTAGAGCAACAACGCCAAGAGCATCCGCGGCGGATACTGTTCACTGCCGGTGCCCCGCTCCTTGACCCGAACCTGGCGCAAGTCTATCTCCTCCACCACGTCCAGAATGAAATGGGCCAAGTGACCCACGGGCACCCAGTCGCGCAGGTTCGGAGGCAGAATCAAGGGGGTATCGCAGTCAATTGTGACGAATCGTGCGCCCACACTTTGATGGACAACCCGACTCCAGAATCCATTCAACCAACCGGGAAAACACCTCCGCCTAAGTCCGACAGGCTGCCAGAGGGCTGGCCGGCAGGAACACCGTGAAACTCGTTCCCTGTCCAAGTTCCGTGTGAACATGCAGGGCGCCTCGAGCCTGCTTAACGAGGCGCAGGACAATGTTCAATCCCAAGCCAGTACCCTGTCGCGGGTCCTTGGTGGAATAATATGTTTCGAAAATCTTCGACAGAGTCTGCGGGGGAATTCCCGGCCCGTCGTCCCGGACAGAGACCATCAGGACCGGCGAAGTACCGTCGAAGTTCTCCACATTAAGCAAGCGATCCTGTGGGCCATCCTTGAATGTCGTGAAGTCAATCGGTTCGCGCAGAGTGCAGCCTTCTATTTCTACCGAGTGTGCCTGGGGTGCACACTGGAAGGCGTTAACCACCAGGTTGAGCAGTACCTGGATGAAATCGGTTCCATTCATGCGCACGGCGACGTCTTTGGCCAGCGGATGGAAGTTGAACTGGTTGTCTTGCAGGCTGGGGTGCACGCGGACTAAATGGCTAAGGTCGGTAAGAAGTTGATTCACCCCCACATGAGGCGTGTCGTTGGATTGCCGGCGCAGAAAACTGAGGTAACGACGGGAGATTTCGACACAGTTCATCACCTGCCGGGTGATTATCTTAAGCCGGTCCTTGATGAAGCCGAGGTCTTCGAGTTCCAGCCGCGTGGCATTGCTGATACGCTGGTTCATGAGCTGAGTGAACCCCGAAATGACGGTGAGCGGCCCGTTGATGTCGTGAATGATACTGGCGTAGATGTCACCACGCGTATGTGCGATGCGCTCCTCAACCTTCTGGTTCTCAAGTTCTTGCAGGAGCTGCTGCAGCTTGCCCGCGTTGGTGCAAATCTCGCTTTGCAGGCTGCGGCGTTGCATGGCGCTTGCGACCGCAGCGCGAATGGTAGAAACGTCAAACGGCTTGGTGATATAGTCGCAGGCGCGCAGACGCAGCGCCTGACGCATGAGGTCCGTGGTTTCGTAGGCAGTCAGCATGACTACCTCAATGTTCGGATCGATGTATTTCAGGCGCTCCAACACCTCAAGGCCAGACATGGCAGCCATTTTGATGTCAACAATTGCCGCATCTACCTTGGTGTTCTTCGCTAGCCCGATCGCTGTTACGCCATCCCCGGCCATGATGATCTGATACTCGTCCTTGAAAATAACCCGCAATGACTCGCGCACGGTCTCTTCGTCGTCCACAAAAAGGAGAGTGCCTTTGCACGCCGCATGCTCCAGCGGCTGCGCCATCGTCGCCCCTGCTTCCATTGGCGAGGTGAGGGGCATCGTCAAACGTGACTATCGTAGCACATCAACATCAGACCACTCGCTAGGACTACCAAGTCCAGCAGGGACGAATCTTAGCGCAACAAGTAAACGCCACAAGCAAAAACAGCGACGCAAAAACAGTGGCCGCATGGCGGGGGCCAGGGGGGCATCAACCTCGGCATGTGCAATGGTATCAAGAGGAGGAATGACTTATTGAGGCTCGGATGTTCGTCGTGGCTGGGCGGGTGAAGAGGCGAATGCCCAGCCAGCGGTTGAATTGGTTTTCCTCGATCCAGTCGCGCGCGGTGGCTTGGCGGGGGGGGCGTCCCTGGCTCCAGAGCTTCGGAAAGGTGTTGGAGAGGCGTCGCAGGAGTCCCAACACCGAGGCGGCATTGCGATGGCGGACCCGACTTTCATCTTCGCGGTGCGTGACATCCAGGGGGTAATGGTTACGCGTTTGGATCCCCCAGCGCCCCTGCTCCCGGGTCAACCGCCGGGCAAACCGGCTCACCGCCCGATAACCCTGACCTACCCCCGCCAGACACGCCAAGGCGATGATCGTTAACACCGTTGGCAACTGGTGGCGCTTGCCGTTGGGTTGCCGCCATTCGGGCACTCGTTCAAACCGTTCCCACAAGCTCGCCACCGCTTTGCCCGCCACCGGACAAGCCGGGGACACCGGCTTCTGGTAGCGGGCCAAAGGGGCCGGCAGTCGCTCGGCTCGCAGCCAGTTCCACGCCCGCCAGTCCAGCGCTTTGACCCACAGTTCCTTGGGCCGATCATGCCGCTGGTAGAAATCCTCGCTCACGCGCTTGAAGCCCGAACTATAACCCAGCGCCTCCCAGCCTCCGGCCTTGTAAGCGGTGCCGCGAAAGCGTTGCCGATCCACAAAACTCTCCACCAGCACGATCGGATGGCCGTAAGCCTGCTGCCAGTCCGACGAGAGGCGGCCCAGACACCGGGCCATCGCCCGGGTGGCCAGATTGGGCAGCTGCTGCCGATCCCCCAAAATGACGAAGCGGCTGTTCTGGGCTAGTAGATGCAGTCGGGCTTGGCGTTGCGCGTGGGTCCATTCAAGGGATTGGTCCCGTGCCTTGAGATGAAGGGCCGGGGCACTCCAGCCGATCAGCGATAACCAGCGGCCGCTGGCGTCGCTGACCGCGTAGCGGAGTTGCTCGCCCACCAACCGAGCGCTCTTAAGGTAATGGTGCTGGCG
>CAZHEW010000115.1:0-8769 GCA_964531815.1 uncultured Verrucomicrobiota bacterium | reverse complement strand
GGGGTTAGAGGTACTACGGTAGCGGGACGGGGAGGCAACGGACAGGAGCCGGACGAGTTGGGAGGGCCCGCCAGCCCAGGAACGTGCCGTTTACGGGCCGACGGGCTCAGCCAGCCGTGATTGGCCGGAGGAAGGGTGCAATACCGGTGCCGACCTCACATTGCCGGGCGCTCATCCCGGACTGTGATTTTTCGCAAGCCGCCAGTTGTTGGCAGCGCTTGAGGCAAACGTTCTCCGGCTCAGCGCGCCACGGCGAGCTTGCCCACGAGCGGCAACGGGATTACAACTCCCGCTGTGTCAACGAATACCTTAACGGAGATCAGAAAGGTTCGGCTGGGCAAGGCGGAGGCTCTGCGCAACCTGGGGCTCGACCCGTATCCTTCGCGCAGCCGGCGCACGCACTATGCGCAGGCGATCCTCGACGACTTCGCCGCGCACGACGGCAAGGAAGTGACGGTGGCGGGGCGGCTGATGTCGTGGCGGAAGCAGGGGGCGCTGGCGTTTGGGCACGTGCAGGACCAGTCGGGGCGCATCCAGTTGTTCCTGCGCCGTCAGCTTGTGCAGCCGACCAACGTGGCGGAGGGGCTGCTCGGTTACGCCGATTTCAACCTGCTGGACCTGGGGGATGTGGTGGAGGGGACCGGCAAGGTGAT
Source organism: uncultured Verrucomicrobiota bacterium (assembly GCA_964531815.1). Classification (GTDB taxonomy): domain Bacteria; phylum Verrucomicrobiota; class Verrucomicrobiia; order Limisphaerales; family UBA8199; genus UBA8199. Next base: position 8,116 of record CAZHEW010000115.1, on the reverse strand, counting down.
GCGGACCGAGCGGGGCGAGATTTCCGTGCTGGTCGAGGGACTGCGGCTGCTGACCAAGGCGATTCGTCCGCTGCCCGATCAATGGTCTGGGCTCAAGGACCGGGAGCTGGTGCTGCGCAAGCGTTACCTGGACCTGATCCTGGACCGGCAGCCGCACGCGCGGTTTGCCGCCGTCAGCCGCATGGTGGCGGAGATCCGGACCTTCCTCAACGGGCGCGGGTTCCTGGAGTTCAACACGCCGGTGATCCAGCCCCAGTATGGCGGCGGCACGGCCAAGCCGTTCAAGACCCACGTCAACGCGCTGGGCTGCGAGATGTACCTGGCCATCTCGCACGAGCTGTATCTGAAGCGGCTGATTGTGGCGGGGTTTGACAAGGTCTATACGATCGGACGCTACTTCCGCAACGAGGGCATTGACCGGAGCCATCACCCGGAGTTCTCGATGGTCGAGACGATGACGGCCTACGAGAATTACGAGTACAACATGAACCTGATCGAGGACATGTTCCGGCACGTCGCGACCGCCGCCTTCGGGCGGACGCAGTTCAGGGTGCGGGGACATGTGATTGATTTCAGCCAGCCCTGGCGGCGGGTGAGCATGGCCGACGCGGTGAAAGAAAAGACGGGGGTGGACTTCCGCGAACTCAAGACGGCGGAGGAGGCCAACGCGCGGCTTGCGGAGCTGGGCCTCAACGAGCCGCAGCCCAGCGTGGGCGAGGCGATGGTGAAGGCCTTCGAGCTGGTCGAGCCGACGCTGATCCAGCCCACCCTCGTGCACGGCCATCCGGTGGAGATTTCCCCGCTGGCCAAGCCGCTGGCGGCGGACCCGCGATTCGTCGAGCGCTTCGAGATATTCATCGCCGGCATGGAGTGCGGCGACAACTGGTCGGAGCAGAATGATCCGTCGCACCTGCTCGAGACCTGGCGCAAGGCCTACCGGGCCGACGAGCGGGACAGCGGGAAGTTCCACACGCTGGACTTCGATTTCGTGGAGGCGCTCGAATACGGCATGCCCCCGACCACCGGCATTGGGCCGGGCGTCGAGCGCATGGCGATGATCTTCACCGAGCAGGAGATCATTGACGACGTGATCTTCTTCCCGATGATGCGCCCGTCGGTGTCGCCGGTGAACGCGGCGATTTACGGCGTTGCCGACCCGGCGCTGGCGCCGGTCGAGGACCTGGCGCTGAGCGTGGCAGACTTTGAGGCGCTCTGCCGCGACGGAGTGGTGAAGCCGCATGCGCGGCACCTGACGCTCAAGCCGCATGTGCGGCTGTGGAGCGCGCCCGGCGGCAAGCTGCGCGCCTCCGGCCATGTGGACATAGAAGGTTTCCTCCCGGGCAGCGTGCTGCGGCTGGCCGGCTACCAGCTCAAGGCGGACAAGGCCGTTCCCGAAGCCGAGGAGCCCCGGCACGTGCTGGGGAATATTGAGTTATCCCTGGTCAAGTTCCTGCGGGACACCTTCCCGGATTGCCAGGTGACGGTTTCGCCGGCGACCGTGCTGCGGCACGCCTGAGTTGCGAGTGGCATGGCGGCGAACCCCAGGACCTCTTCCGCCGGCGCCGGGCCACAGGCCGGGTTCAATGCCACCTACGTTTGGAGCATCTCGGCGGTCGCCGCGATGGGCGGCCTGCTTTTCGGCTACGACTGGATTGTCATCAGCGGCACGGACCTGTTCTACGAGGCGCACTTTCACCTCACGTCGGCCTTGCAGGTCGGCTGGGCCAAGAGCAGCGCGCTGCTGGGCTGTCTGCTCGGGGCGCTGCTCTCCGGGGCGCTCAGCGATCGCTTTGGCCGGAAACGGCTGTTGATTTTGTCGGCGCTGCTCTTCGCGGTGTCCTCGGTGGCAACGGGGCTGGCGGGGTCGTTCGGAGTATTTGTGCTGTGGCGCATTGCGGGCGGGGCGGCCATTGGCCTGGCGTCGAACCTATCCCCGATGTATATCGCGGAGGTGGCGCCCGCGCATGCGCGCGGCAGCCTGGTTTCGCTCAACCAACTGACGATTGTGATCGGCATCCTGCTGGCCCAGTTCGTCAACTGGCAGATAGGAACGCTGCACCCGCTGCCGGAGCAGCCGACCGCCGACCAGATCGCGGCCTCGTGGAGCGGTCAGACCGGCTGGCGCTGGATGTTCGCGGTCACCGCCCTGCCGTCTCTGCTGTTCCTCATCGGCGTGTTCTTTGTCCCCGAGAGCCCCCGCTGGCTGGCCAAGAACGGCAGCCCCGAGAGAGCGCGGGTCATTCTGGCGAAGATCGGCGGGGACGACTACGCCCGGGCCGCGCTGGCTGAAATCCGGGCAACCCTTGCCAACGAAGGCCGGCAAGTCAGCTTCCGCGATCTGCTCGAACCGAGACTCAGGCGGACGCTGTTTCTGGGGATTGCGCTGGCGGTGCTGCAACAGTGGTGCGGCATCAATGTCATCTTCTACTATGCCAAGGACGTATTCAAGGACTCGGGCTTCAAGGTGGCCGACATACTCATCAGCATCGTCTTCATTGGCAGCGTGAACCTGCTGGCGACGCTGGTTGCGTTGAAGACGGTGGATCGCTGGGGCCGGCGCCCGCTGATGCTTTTCGGCTACGCCGGGCTGACGGGGCTGTTCGTGATCATGGGGCTCTGCTTCGCCATGGACACGCGCGGCGTCCACATGCTGGTGATCGTGCTGCTGGCGATCGCGTGTTATGCCATGTCGCTGGCGCCGATTACCTGGGTGTTGATCGCCGAGATATTCCCGAACCGCATCCGCGGGGCGGCAATGTCCGTGGCGGTGACCTCCCTGTGGATCGCGTGTTTCGTGCTCACGGAGACGTTTCCGTTGCTGCGCGAGAAGCTTGGGCCTGCGGTTACCTTCTGGATTTACGCGGCGATCTGCCTGTCGGGCTTCCTGTTGTTGCGCTCGAAGCTGCCGGAGACCAAAGGCAAGACGCTGGAGGAGCTGGAACAAGAGCTGGCCGCCTGACCGACGGGCGGGGGCAGCCCTGCCGGTTGGCAGGCGCGGCGCTGTGCGCGCCGGGGCGGGGCAGGGACGGAATCTGCAGCGGAGATTAACTCAGCCGCATCGGCATCACCACGTAGAGGAAGGGGCCGTTGATCTTCAGGACACCGGGGCTGAGGTCATCAATCAGCTCCAGGAACACCTCGTCGTTGGCCAAGGCGTTGAGCGGGTCAATGACGTACCTGGGATTAAAGGCAATGGCCATTTCGGGGCCCTTGTAGTTGATGGCCATGGTTTCCTTGGCCTCGCCCACCTCGGGTGAATTGGCGGTGATTTCCAGCTTGTTGCCGGTGAAACTCAATTTGACGGAGTTGGACTTCTCGCTGGTCATGATCTCGGCGCGCCGCAAGGCGTGCAGGAATTCCTCCCGGGCCAGCGCGACGCGCTCCTTGGTTTCAGCAGGAATGACCTGGCGGTAATTCGGGTAATTGCCCTCGATGAGCTTGGTGACAATCAGGATCGCGGAACTTTTCTCATCCTTGAGGGTGAAGGAGGCCTGGTTTTCCGCGTAGCGCACTTCCACATCGCCTTTGTCCTGCAAGAGGCGGTTCAGCTCATTCACGGTCTTGGCGGGAACGATGAACTCGCCCTGGCTCTTTTCCCCGACGTCAACCTCCTCATCCACCAGCGCCAGGCGCCGGCCGTCGGTCGCCACCATGGTCATCTTATGGTCCTTCAGGCTGATGAAAACCCCGTTCAGGACGTAGCGCGATTCGTCGGTCGAGATAGCGAAGGAGGTTTTCCGCATCATGCCCTTGAACGTTTCCTGCGGCACAACAATCTTCTTGTCCTCTTTGAACTTGGGCAGCGGCGGGAATTCATCGGCGCTTAGGCCATTGATCTTGTAGAAGGACGGGCCGGAACGGATAGTGCAGGCATTCTTCTCATCCACCTCCAGGTCCAGCTCCAGGTTGGCCAGCTCGCGCACAATGCCAAAGAGCTTCTTGACCGGAACCGTGGAAGTGCCTGGCTTTCTGATTTTAGCCTCCACGGCGCACGCGACCGTCACATCCAGATCCGTCGCGGTGAATTCCAGGCGCTCCCCCTCGGCTCGCAGCAGCACATTGGACAAAATGGGAAGCGTGGTTCGCGCGCTCACTACATTCTGCACGGCCTGCAGCCCGTTAATGATTTGCTCCTTCGAGATCGTCAGGTTCATTGCGTGCTTAATATAACTGTCTTTGTCTTTTAAATACTAACCCTATTAAGGGCTGTGAGTAAGGCAAATAACCCGTATAGTGAACGCCATCTCAAGCACTTGCGCAAGCAGGAAACTTAAAATGAATTGCCAACACCAGTGAAAAAGAAGGCGGAACCCGGAGTTGCTCACATTGCTCACAATCTATTCACAGCCAATTCCGGCTCTGTTGGCCAACCTGTGCGCAATGGTCCGGGAAATCGCCTGAGCCGGGGCGGCAAGCATTGGACGCGCCCGGGCGCCAATGAAAAACGGGTTTGGCCCCAAAGCCGCTTTTCCCTAATTTGCCGCTATGTTTGAGCCTGCAGAATTGTTTGATCTTCAGCAGACCGCGCACGCGGCGATTTTCGACGGGTGCCAATACGCGTGGGACGCGCTGAAGCGGATTCAGGCTTACCTGGAGGCAAACCTGCGCCCTGGCCTGCATGGCCGCGCTCAAGGCGCAGCTTTCATCGGCGAGCGCGTGTTTATTGGCGAGGGCACGGTAGTCGAGCACGGCGCGATGATCACAGGCCCGGCCCTCATCGGCCGGAACTGCCAGATTCGGCACAATGCCTACATTCGCGAGGACGTGATTGTGGGCGATGACTGCGTGGTGGGCAACGCTTGCGAGCTGAAGAACGCAATACTGTTTAACCGGGCTTTCGTGCCGCATTTCAATTATATCGGCGATTCCATTCTCGGCTGCGGCTCGCACCTGGGGGCTGGGGTGAAAATTTCCAACCTCAGATTCGGGCCCGGCAACGTCACTGTGGACATGAACGGCCAGCCTTACGACACCGGTTTGAGTAAGTTCGGCGCGTTGGTGGGCGACGACACCGACATCGGGTGCAACGCGGTGCTGAACCCCGGGAGCATCATCGGGCGGGGCTCGGTTGTGTATCCGAACACCAACTGGCGCGGGATTCTGCCCGCCAACATGATTGTCAAGAACCAGGCCGCCCAGGAGGTTGTCGTGCGGCGGCCAAGGTAGGACAGGCGCCGGGCCTGCCGCTTGCTTTTCATGATCAGCGTCATTGAATCCCAACCCGCCAGTTCCGGGGCGGACCTCGCGCGCCGAACGGCTGATATTTTCTCGCCCAGCGGAGTTCTTTCCCGGTCTAAGAACTTCGAGTTCCGCCCCCAGCAACAGGAAATGGCGGTCGCGGTCGCTCGCGCCCTCGAGAAGGGCGAACACCTGGCGGTTGAGGCCGGCACCGGGGTCGGCAAGAGCCTCGCTTACCTTGTGCCGGCGATCCTCTACGCGGTAGCGAACAAGAAGAAGGCGGTGGTCTCGACCCACACCATAAACCTGCAAGAGCAGCTTACGCAGAAAGACCTGCCGCTCCTCGAGCACATCCTGCCGGAGAAGTTCAGCTTCACCATGCTCAAGGGCCGGGCCAACTACCTCTGTACCAGGCGACTCCACAAAGCCATCCAGCAGGCGCCCAACCTCTTTACCTCGTCGGAAACCGAGGAATTGCAGCGCATTCACGAGTGGTCCAAAACCACCGAGGATGGCAGCCTCTCGGATTTCGACGTGGAGCCGGACCCGAAGGTCTGGGACCAGGTCTGTTCCGAGCGCGGCTTGTGCGCGCCCAAGCTGTGCGGTTACCCGTCCGAGTTTGGCAAGGAGCACGGCATCTGTTTCTTCCAGCGGGCGCGGAACCGCATCCTGTCTTCGGACGTGGTGGTGCTGAACCACACCCTGTTCTTTACCCTGCTGGGCGGCCTGGAGGAGGAATTGGAGGGCGGAATCCTGTTCCGGAATGACTTTGTGGTGTTCGACGAGGCCCACCAGATGGAGCACGTGGCCTCGAAGCACATTGGGCTGAGCGTTTCGAGCGGCCAGGTCCGCTACGCGCTGCACCGCCTGTGGAACCCCCGCACCGAGAAGGGGCTCCTGGCCACCCTCCGCAAAGGCGCGGCGGTGAAGCTCGTTGCCGAGTTGCTTGCGGAGGCGGGCGAGTTCTTCACCAACGTGGAAGGCGCCTGCGAGGAATTGCAGCGGTCAGCCGGAAAACGCAGCTTCGGCGCCGGGGAAGCCGCGCTCGCGCGGCGGCGCGAGTGGAGCGAATTGCGCATCCGCCGCCCCGAGCTGGTGAAGGACAATGTCACGCTGCCCATCCAGCGCCTGCGCGAGGCGGTCAGCGACCTGATCAAGCTGAGCGAGGACAAGGAGATCGGCCAGGAGCTGATGGAAGGCAACCGGCGCCTGGCGGAACTGCGTAACGGAATTACCACATTCCTCAACCAGAGCGCCGAGGAGCACGTTTATTGGGTCGAGCGGACCGGGCGGGCGCAGAAGACGCTGGCGCTGAATGCGGCGCCGATTGACGTCGCCGATTACCTGCGGCGCCGGCTGTTCGTTCCGGGCACCTCGATCATCATGACCAGCGCCACACTGTCAGTCTCCGGCCGGGCACGGGGTGCGGGTTCCGCCGGGGACTCCACCACGCGCCACGGGCCACGCACCACGCGGGCCGCAGGCGGCGCGAGGCGGGAGTCGGGCCTCAACTACTTCGCGCATCGCGTCGGCGCGGAGGCCGCCACGCTGCTCCAGGTCGGCACCCCGTTTGATTACGAGCGCCAGATGAAGCTTTATGTGGTCGGCAAGATGCCCGACCCGCGGGCCGAGGGTTACCGGGACGCGTTGATCCACTGGATCGAGCATTTTGTGAGGCTGACACATGGCAAGGCGTTCGTCCTGTTCACCAATTTCAAGCTCATGCAGGAAGTCGGCGAACTGATGCAGCCCTTCTTCGACCGGCTCGGGCTGGCCTGTTTCGTCCAGGGCACCGGCACACCGCGCTCGGTCATGCTCGAAAAGTTCAAGGACGACGTGGATTCCGTGCTTTTCGGCACCGATAGCTTCTGGCAGGGGGTGGACGTGCCCGGCGAAGCCCTCTCCAACGTGATGATCACCCGGCTGCCGTTTGCCGTGCCGGACCATCCGCTGATCGAGGCCCGAATCGAGGCCATCGAAGCGCACGGCGGCGACTCGTTCCGCGAATTTTCCCTCCCGGAAGCCATCCTGAAGTTCCGGCAGGGGGTTGGGCGCCTCATCCGCACGAAGACCGACCAGGGCATCATCGTCGCCCTCGACAATCGCCTTCTGACCAAGCAATACGGCCAGGCATTCATTGACGCGCTGCCCAGGTGCCCCGTGGAGGTCTTGTAGCTTGACAAGCGGCTGCGCAAGTCTGTTAATGACTCTGTAAAGCAAGACTCAACGCCGTGGCCACGGATAAATACAGTCCGCCCAAGTACTTCCAGATCCGCCGGAGGATCGTTGGCGCCATTCAGCGCGGCGAACTGGCGCCCGGCGCCCCGGTGGCGTCCGAGAATGAAATCATTGAGCGCTACGGCGTCAGCAACACCACCGCGCGCAAGGTCTTGCACGAACTCGAGAAGGAGGGGTGGGTTACGCGCGTGAAGGGCAGGGGCACGTTCGTGCGCGATTTCCCTGTGTTGCGGGCCATCAATCGCATTTTTGGCTTTACCCGGAACATGATCGAGGCCGGGCGCAAGCCGGCGACCCGGCTCATCGGCTTCCATCTGCGCGACAAGGACCATTCGCAGACGATCAACGGCCGGCGGTTCACCCTCAAAGGCCCGTTGTGCGAGATCGAGCGCCTCCGCCTGGCCGACGGCATACCCATGATGAAGGAGACCCGCTACATCTCGCTGAGCCTCTGCCCGGACATCCACCGGCGCAACCTCGAGCAGTCGCTCTACCAGGTCTTCGACAAGCATTACGGCATCCAGTTGACCGAGATCAACCAGATGTTGAGCGCGGTCGTCCTGGAAGGAGAGTGGCTCCAGGTTTTCCAGGTGGACCGGCCCATTCCCGCCTTTCGGGTCGAGGGGGTTTCCTTCTGTGGCAAGGGCCTGATTGTCGAGATGGAAAACGCCGTCTATCGGGGCGACATGTACCGCTTCGC
>CAZHEW010000114.1:1891-8859 GCA_964531815.1 uncultured Verrucomicrobiota bacterium | reverse complement strand
GGGTATCAAGCTCGCCATCGCGGTCCGGCGTTGGTAGGGACGTTTCGCCGAAACGTCCGTGCTTGCGCGAGAACGGCCGCCTCGGCGAGGCGTCCCTACCTGCCTATTGTGGAGCTTTATGCCCCCTGTGGCTCAGGCGACCTGCATGAATCGGACTGGACAACCTGCCAAGGGGTTCTACAATCCTGTGCAGTTGGCGGTCGGCGGCTTACTGGCCTGAACCCTGCACGGTATGGGCCAAGTCAGCAGAAGAGCATTGCGCACGCAACAAAGACATTCGCACTATTCACAGTCCTGACCCAGGCATTTCATGCCTGCGAGGCCGGAGCGCGGGCATCCTGCCCGCTTGCACGATACGAACGGCCAAAGCGGACAGGATGCCCGCGCTCCGGGCTGCGGCGGGGAGACGCCTCCAACCGGACAGAGCACTCATGAACGGAACCCAAGGCAATTCGAGCCCGGGGATTGAGCCGGGCAGCGAGGTTTTTGCCGGGCAGCCTGGCAAGGGAGCGGCGGCCGCCGGCCCGGAGTTTCCCGGGCGCACCGGCAGGCTGGCGGGGCTGCTCGCGAAGTTCGCGGTGCCGGCCCTGCTCCTGTGCCTGGCGGCCAGTTCGTGCAAGGTGGGCCCCGACTACGCCGCGCCGCCGGCCAGGGTTGCCGACGGCTGGACACCGGAGGCTGCCGTTGCCGGCCAGGGTGCCGGCGCGGCCGAGGCTTATTGGTGGCGCCAGTTCAATGACCCGGTGCTTGATGAACTGGTCGAGGCCGCCCGTCGCAACAACCTTTCGTTGCAGAGCGCCGGGGTGCGCATCCTTGAGGCTCGGGCCCAGTTGAACAAGTCTGTCGGCAGCTTGTTCCCGCAACAGCAGGGCATATCAGGCGGCCTGACGTATTCCCGGCTCAACGACCACCTGGTCTCGTCGCTCCCGGGCATTGAGCGCAATTACCTGGCCGACCAGGTTCTGTTTGCGGCCACCTGGGAAATGGACTTCTGGGGCAAGTACCGGCGGGGCATCGAGTCCGACCGCGCGGTTTACTTCGGGACACTGGCCGCTTACGAGGATGCCCTGGTAAGCCTTACCGCCGACGTGGCCGCCGCCTACGTCAATATCCGGACGGCGGAAGAGCGGCTGCGCGTTGCGCAAACCAACGCGGTGCTCCAGCAGGAGAGCCTGCGCCTGGCCCGGGTGCGGTTCCGCGCGGGCGAAACCAGCGAGCGCGACTATCAGCAGGCAACGGCGCAACTGGCGCAAACCGAGGCCCAGATTCCGCTCATCGAGGCAGCCATCAGCCAGGGCCGGAACGGCCTGGCGCTGTTGCTGGGGGAGACCGCAGTGGAAGTGCGGCAGCGCCTGGCGGCGCCGGGCGGCATCCCCGCCGCGCCGGCCGCGGTTGCCGCCGGCATTCCGCGCGACCTCCTGCGCCGCCGGCCGGATATTCGGGCCGCGGGCTTTGCCGCCGCCGCCAAATGCGCCCTGATCGGAGTCGCGCGCGCCAACATGTATCCGTCGTTCTCGCTGGCGGGCGAATTTGGGTTCACCGGCAACAACCAGGGGGACAATTCCCTGAGCGACATGTTCACCTGGCAGGGCCGCGCTGTTAATGCGGGCGCCAGTTTCCTGTTCCCCGTGTTCAACTACGGGCGCCTGGTCAACCAGGTGCGCGTGCAGGACGCCCAATTTCAGCGGGCGATCCTTGATTACCAGAACACCGTTCTGAGGGCGCAGCAGGAGGTCGAGAACGGCCTGGCCGCGTTCGCCGACCAGCAGCGTTCGGTTGCCCAGCTCGCCAAAGCGGCCGCCGCCGCGCGCCGCTCGACCGGCCTGGCCACCATTCAGTACCGGGGCGGCCAGACCGACTACACCACGGTGTTGACGGCGGAGCAGGCCCAGCTCGCCGTCGAGGACGCCCTCGCCAGCACGCGGGGCAACGTCGTGCTGAGCCTCGTTTCCGTCTATCGCGCGCTGGGTGGCGGCTGGCAGATGCTCGAAGGGCAGGACGTCGTGTCGGACGAAATCAAAGCCGGGATGGCCCGCCGCACCAATTGGGGCAAGCTGTTGGAACCCGCGCAGCACCTGCCCCCGGAGAGGGACCCGGCCCTGCCGGCGAACGGCCAGACCGGCCCGAAGGGCCAGGGCAGCGAACAGACCCAATGAGGCATTTTCCTATGAAAGCGATCCTGTTAACTCCGGCACTCCTTCTGGCGGTGCTGCTCACCGGCTGCGAGAAGCGGCAGCCGGGCACTGACACGCGCCCGCCCCAGGTCACCGTGAGCGAGCCCGCCCGGGAGCAGGTGGTTGACTACCTTGATCTCACCGGCACCGTCTTCCCGTCCAGGACGGTGGACCTTGTCGCCCGCGTTTCCGGGTACCTGCGATCCGCTGATTTCGCGGACGGGGCGCTGGTCGAGGAGGGCCAGACGTTGTTTGTCATCGAGCCCGAGCCTTACGAGCAACAACTGCGCCTGGCGCAAGCCGCGCTCCTGCGCGCGCAGTCCGAATACGACCGGCAGGTCGAATTGAGCAAAGAGAACGCCACGTCTGCCGCCAGCGTCGAGCGGTGGCTCAGCGAGCGGGACCAGGCTTCCGCCCAGGTCGAGCTCGCCAGGATCAACCTGGGCTACACCCGCGTTACCGCCCCGTTCCGCGGGCGGATCGGGCGGCGCCTGGTGGATCCCGGCAACCTCGTCGGCCCGAGTGTGAACACGCGGCTCGCCACGCTGGAGCAGCTCCATCCTATCCATGTGTACTTCAACCTGAACGAGCGGGATACGCTGCGCATTTGGGAGGCGGTGCGCCAGAGCGGTCTGGCCCGCCCTGCGGGCGCGGGCAAGACGCGCGTGCTGGTCGGGCTGCAGACCGAGGAGGGGCACCCGCACAGCGGCACGCTCGACTTCACCGACACCGCCGTCAGCACGGCCACCGGCACGCTGCCCATGCGGGCGGTGCTGCAAAACGAGGACAAGGCCCTGTTCCCCGGGTTGTTTGCCCGCGTGCGAATCGCACTGGGCGAACCCCGGCCGATGCTGGTCGTGCCCAACAGCGCCATCGGCAACGACCAGGAAGGCGATTACGTCCTGGTGGTGGACGCGAACGACGTCGCAATCCGCCGCGGAGTGGTCAAGGGCCCGCTCACCCCGGGCGGCTGCGCCATTCGCAGCGGCCTGGACCCGGCCGACCGGGTGATCGTCAACGGCCTGATGAGGACCCGTCCGAACGCAAAGGTGACCCCGGTTAAGGCGGCCCGCCGGCCGCCGGCCGCCACGCCCGGCCCAGCCCCCGAGTAACCCATGTTCGCCAAGTTCTTCATCGAGCGGCCTGTCCTGGCGAACGTCATCGCGCTGGTGATCGTTCTGCTGGGCGGCGTTGCCATGGTCGCGCTGCCGGTCGCGCAGTATCCGCCCATCACGCCGCCCACCGTGCAGGTGACGACCACCTATCCGGGGGCCAACGCCCGGACGCTGCTCGAGACGGTGGCGCTGCCGATCGAGCAGCAGGTCAACGGCGTCGAGAAGATGCTCTACATGCAGTCCACCTGCACCTCGGACGGCCGCTACACGCTGACGGTTACCTTCGAGGTCGGCACCGACCTGGACTTTGCCCAGGTGCTCGTCCAGAACCGCGTCTCCGCCGCCATGGCGCAGTTGCCGGTCTCCGTCCAGCAACAGGGGGTGGTCACCAAGAAGAAGTCCACCGCCATCCTCCTGTTCATCGCCCTGACCTCGACGAACAAGGCGCATGACGCGCTGTTCCTGGCCAACTACGGAACGATTCATCTGCGCGACAAGCTGGCCCGGTTGCCGGGCGTCGGCGAGGTGGCGGTTTTCGGCGTGGGGGAATACAGCATGCGCATCTGGCTGGACCGGGAGCTGATGCGGCAGCGCTCGCTGAGCCCCAAGGACGTCATGACCGCCATCCAGCGGGAGAACGCGAAGGTCGCCGCCGGGCAGATCGGCATGCCGCCCACACCCGCCGGGCAGGATTTTCAACTGACCGTGAACGTCTCGGGCGCCCTCACCGACATCGAGCAGTTCGAACGGATCATCGTGAAGTCCACCTCCGAAGGCGGCGGGCAGCTCACGCGGGTGCGCGACATCGGCCGCGTCGAGCTGGGCGCCAAGACTTACGGCCAGTTCTTCAAGCTGGACGGCAAGCCCGCCGGGGGCATCGCCGTTTACCAGTTGCCCGAGGCCAACGCGCTGGACACCGCCAAGCGGGTGCGGGCGGCGATGGAAAGCTACGCCAAGAGCTTCCCCCGCGGCATGCGCTACGAGGTCCCGATGGACACGACGGTGTTCGTCCGGGAATCCGTGAACGAGGTTTACCACACGCTCTACGAGGCGGGGATCCTGGTGCTGCTGGTCATCATGGTCTTCCTGCAGGATTGGCGCGCCACGCTGGTGCCGGCGACCACCGTGCCGGTGACGATCGTGGGGGCCTTTGCCGGCATGGCCCTGCTGGGGTTCACCATCAACCTGCTGACCCTCTTTGCCATCGTGCTGGCCATCGGCATCGTGGTGGACGACGCCATTGTCGTGGTCGAGGGCGCGGCGAAGCACATCGAGCGCGGCCAGCCTCCCAAGCAGGCGAGCATCGAGGCCATGCGCGAGCTGTTTGGGCCGATCATCGGCATCACGCTGGTGCTCATGTCGGTTTTCCTGCCGCCGGCGTTCATGCCGGGGATCACCGGGCAGATGTACCGCCAATTCGCCCTGGTCATTGCCGTGACCGCGCTCATCAGCGCGCTCAACGCGGCGACCTTGAAGCCGACCCAATGCGCGCTCTGGCTGCGGCCGCACGACCCCGGCCGCAGGAAGAACTTCTTCTTCCGCTGGTTTAATGCCGCCTATGAGGCCACCGAACGGGGTTACGTCCGCCTGGTCCGCGCGATGGTCCGGCGCAGCGGCCTCATGGTGCTGATCGCGCTCGGGCTGGTGGGACTGGCGGGGTGGGGGCTGATGAAGATTCCCACCGGGTTCATTCCCACGGAGGACCAGGGCTACGTGATCCTGGCCGTGCAGTTGCCCGACGGCGCGTCGCTGGAACGCACGGAGCGGGTCATGGACCGGGCCGCGCAGATTGCGCTGAGCGTTCCCGGAACACGCAACATCGTGTCCATCGGCGGCGTTTCGCCGCTGGACAACAGCGCCTCGCTCGCCAACGCCGGGATCATGTATCTCAACCTCAAGGATTGGAACGAGCGCGGGCGGGGCGAAGACCTCCGGTCCATCTACCAGGCCCTGACCCGGAAGCTGGCCGAGGTTCAGGAAGCCAGCACCCTGGTGCTGATCCCCCCGCCGATCCAGGGCCTGGGCCTCTCGGGCGGGTTCCAAATGCAGTTGGAGCTGACGGACGGCAGCTATGACTTCGTCCGGCTGCAGCAGGCCGCGGATGAAATTGTGGCCGCCGCCAAGGCCGACCCGGTGATCCAATCGGCCTTCACGCCGTTCCGCGCGCAAGTGCCGCAGATTCTGGTCACGGTGGATCGCTCCCAGGCCGAAACGCTGAACGTGGCGGTGGGGGACGTGTTCGACACGCTGCAGAGTTACCTCGGCTCAAGCTACATCAACCTCTTCACCAGGTTCGGCCATAACTTCATGGTCTTCGCCCAGGCGGAAGGCAAGCAGCGGCTCACGGCGGAGGACATCAAGCACTATTACGTGCGCAGCCAGACCGGCGACATGGTGCCGCTGGGCACGCTGGCCGACATCAAGGCCACCCAGGGGCCGGCCCTGATCTCGCTCTACAACCTGTTCCCGACGGCCACGATCAACGGCGCCACCGCCGCCGGCTTCAGCTCCGGCCAGGGCCTGGCGGCGATGCAGCGGATTGCCGAACGGACGCTCGGCCCGGGGCTGGAGTATGAATGGACGGCGATGTCGTATCAGGAGAAGCTGGTGGGTGGCTCGGCCTACTTTGTCTTCGCGCTGGGGATTCTGCTCGTCTATTTCGTCCTCGCCGGCCAGTACGAAAGCTGGATTACCCCGGCGGCGGTCATCCTGGCGGTGCCGCTGGCGTTGCTGGGCACGGTCTGCGCGCTGCGCAGCGCCGGCGCGGCCAACAACATCTACACCCAGATCGGGCTCGTCCTCCTGATCGCCCTCTCCGCCAAGAACGCCATCCTCATCGTGGAAATGGCCCGCGAGGGCCGCGCCGCCGGCAAGAGCATTCTCGACGCGACTATCGAGGCGGCGCAGGTGCGTTTTCGCCCCATCCTGATGACTTCGTTTGTCTTTATCCTGGGCGTGATGCCGCTCGTGCTGGCCAGCGGCGCCGGCGCCAGCGCCCGCAGATCTCTCGGCATCGCCGTCTCCTCCGGCATGCTGGCCTCGACCTGCCTGGCCGTGCTCTTCGTTCCCTCCTTTTTTGTGGTGCTGCAGCGCTTTGCCGAACGCAAGCGCGCCAAACCCGCCGAACCCCGCCCGCCTGTGAAGGCGCCTGAACCTGCTGCCTGATATGTATATGCGTGCCCTGTCAACCGCGGGACTCATTGCGGCGATCGCCGTCCTGTGCGGCCCCGGCTGCAGGAGCGCCCGCGTCACCTCCGAGCGGGAACTCGCTCCGACTCCCGCCGCCAGGCCGGTGGCGGTTTACGTCACTGACTTCGAGATCGGGGCCGTCCAGCACGAGGACGGCTTGCTCTCCGGGCGCGCCGGTCCCCTGGGCCGGATCGGACAGCGGCTCTCCGGCGCTTCCAATGAACCGGTCGCCCGCGGGCGGGAAATCGTGGACCTCATGGCGGACTCGCTCGTCAAGGAGCTCTCCAGGTCCGGCTTCAACGCGTCGCGCCTGCCAGCCGGCCGCGCCGTTCCCGCCGGGGGCTGGCTCGTGCGCGGCCTCTTCACGGAAGTCCAGGAAGGCAACCGCCTGCGCCGGGCCATGATCGGCTTCGGTTCGGGCCAGACCGACGTGCAGGTGATCACCACGGTTGACGACCTGTCGCAAGGCCCGCCCCGGCCCATGTACGAG
>CAZHEW010000114.1:0-1791 GCA_964531815.1 uncultured Verrucomicrobiota bacterium | reverse complement strand
CGCCATGCGGACGGAGATTGCCGCCAACCTGGAGACTATCCGCGACGCCAACGCCGAGGCGCTGCGGGGATGGGCCGCCGCCATGAAATCCCAGGCCGAACTGCTGGCCGACGATCAGCAGGTGCGCGCGCTGACCGCCGGCCTGTTGCGGCGCGCCCAAGAGCAGGGCATATCGCCCGCGACGCTGGCGGGCGCGCCGGAGTTCGCCGAGCTGCGGGCGAATCTGAAGCCGGCGGAGGAAGGGCGGGGTTTCAGCGGCTACGCCGTGCTGGACACCAATCTAAACGTCCTGGCGGCTGCCCGCGAGGAATTCGCGGGAGCCAAATCTCCGCCCGAGTATGCCGAGCCGCTTGCCGCCTGTTTCGCCGGCACCGCCGTGGTGACCCCGCCCTTCGCCGCCACGGGAATCGCGCTTGACAACCCGGCCGCGCCGCGCCAGAGCCGGGCGTTGATGTTCGCGGCGGCCCCCATCCGCTCGGCTCAGGGGCAGGTCATCGCCGTCCTGGCGCTGCGCATCCTCCCGGAGCGGGACTTCACGCGCATCCTGGCCACCGCGCGGCCGCGCGCGAGCGGGGAAACCTATGCGTTCAACCGCCTTGGCGTGCTCCTGTCCGAAAGCCGGTTCGACGACGAGTTGAAGCGCCTGGGGCTGATTCCCGACTCGGCCGAGGCGCACTCCCTGCTGACGCTGGATTTGCGTGATCCGCTGGTGGACCTGCGCAAGGGCCTGCGCCCGCCGAAACACCGCGCGGACCTGCCTTTCACGAAGCCGGTCAGCGAAGCGCTGGCCGGACGGGCGGGGCTCGACACGCGCGGGTATCGCGATTATCGCGGCGTCCGGGTGGCCGGGGCGTGGCGGTGGCTGCCGGAGTTTGACATGGGGCTGGTGACGCAAGTTGACCTGGCCGAGGCGCTGGCTCCGCTGCGCGTCATCCGGGTCGCCTTCTGGCTGCTGTTCGGGCTGTTGACGGCCGGCGCGGTGGTCGTGTTCGTGCTGATGCGTTTGGCGCGGCGCTTTCACGAGAAAGCGCGCCAGGCCTCCCTCGAAGCCAAGCGGCTCGGCCAATACACGCTGGACGACGAGATCGGCAGCGGCGCATTCGGCACGGTGTTTCGCGGGCATCACGCGCTCATGCGCCGGCCGGTGGCCGTGAAGGTGCTCAACCCGCTGGCGGGGGAGATGGGCATCGCGCGCTTCGAGCGCGAGGTCCAGATGACCTGCCAGTTGACCCACCCCAATACCATCGCCCTCTACGACTACGGCCGCACCGACGATGGCTTCTTCTATTATGCGATGGAGTATTTGGACGGGCTCAGCCTGGCCCAGTTGATCGAGGCGCATGGCCGCCAACCCGAGGGGCGGGTGATCCATATCCTGCAGCAGGTCTGCGCGTCGCTGGCGGAAGCCCACGCCCGCGGCCTGGTGCACCGCGACATCAAGCCGCAGAATATCTTCCTCACCTGCCGCGGCGGCATCCCGGACTTTGTCAAAGTGCTCGACTTCGGACTGGTCAAAGCCCTCGACCACAAGGAACAAGTGGAGCTGACCGCCGCCCACGCCACCCTCGGCACCCCGCTTTACATGTCGCCCGAGGCGGTCAGAAATCCAAACGCCGTGGATGCGCTCAGCGATCTCTATTCCCTGGGCGGCGTCGGTTACCACCTGCTGACCGGCGAGACGGTGTTCTGCGGCCTGAGCCTGGGGGAGCTGATGTTGAAACAGGTCCGCGAAGAACCCGAGCCTCCTTCCGCCCGCTTGAAGCGCCCGGTGTCGCGCGACCTCGAAGACCT
>CAZHEW010000113.1:0-8865 GCA_964531815.1 uncultured Verrucomicrobiota bacterium | reverse complement strand
TTCCCCCCTCTACCCTGAACGACGCACCGGCTATCTCTGCCAACCCTGCGGGTTGCCTCGGGTTAGCGCATCAAATGGCCGTTCGCCCGCTCTGCCCGAGGTGTTCCGCGCCGCACCTGGACAAGAGCTTTTCTGGACTTCCGCCCCTGATTTCTGCCTGCACTCCTCCCGGCCCTCCCCGTCTCGATAGCGGCCCAGCAGAGAGCTTGGACTTGAGCCTGGCCTGGTCGTACAGTTGGCGAGAAACTTGGACCGCAACTACTTGACAGAAGCCTTACTGCGAGTCACGGGTCACACTAATGTACCGTACATGGTGAGGCAGGCCAGCCGAGCGGTTTCCATCCTGCGGCGGTGGGTTTTCGGATGCCCTTGGCGCGGCGCCCCTGCAGAATCGCCGATGCTAAATGTCTGTTGGCATTAGTTGTCCACCTGTAGCGCAATGCGAAGCTCTTGACAAAAAGCCCAGTCTGCGTTAGGAATTATCGTATCATGTGGTGTGTTGGGCTGGCGGGCGGCCTCCTTCCGGCGGTGGCGTCGGAGTCTGCGACGCCCCTGCCCCGCCACCCCTACAGAATCGCCGATGGCCAAAATACAGTGTTCCCTGTATATGCGGAATTGACTGTCCGCGCTATAAATGGACGCGTTGCTAAATGAAACCAACCATGCGAAAGATTGAGACCATGAAAGATTCAGGGGCAGACAGTGGAAGTTCCGGGTGTTCAAGGCTCCGGGTGTCAGGACCGGGCCGGCGCCACGGTCAATCGCCAATGATGAATAGGATTATGAAACGACTTACCTCGATGTTGAGACTGCTGGCGCTGACCCCGCTGCTTGCGGGCCTCGCGTTGCCGGGCACAGTGCTTGCGTCCGATTGGACGGACGGATTCAACGGCAGCGTGGGGAACTGGTCGCTCCGGACCGGAACGGCGATGACCTATTCGACCGCTCCCAATCACAACACTTATACGGGGGCAGGATGCATGAAGCACGCGCTGGGCAGCAGCGAGATGTACCGCTCCACCGGTTCGCGCCCCTACCATGCAGGTAAGGTCACGGGCTACTTCTACGATACCCAGATGTACCGCGCCGGAGTTTGTGGCAACACATACAGGCAACTCCTCGGGTTCGCTGCTTCCACTTACGGCACCTATCAGCTTTCGGTTGGGCTGTACTCCGCAGGGGGCGCCGGCAACTACTACAGGAGAGACAGTGGTAGTTCCTACACCAGCATGGGAGCTCGAGGCAACCCAGGAGCATGTAGTGTTGGTGGATGGGTTACGTATGTCGTGGAGTTTCAAGCCAATGGCAATTGCTATCGCTCTGCGGACGACGGCTATATCAGCCCGCTAACAAGCACCGTGGCGCGCAGCCAAGCTGTGATCGACGCAGGCATCGGCATGGTAACCGTCGGCTTGGGTGCGTCGTCTGCCAACCAGGGTTACTGGGACGACATTGCGTGGGATGGCTATACCCCAGGGACGCCGACAGGTCTGGCAGCTATCGCAAACAGCACCAGCCAAATCACATGGACGGCGAACGCCGCTTCCGACAACAACCAATATGGGTTCGCGCTCATGAACGGAGGCACAGAAGAAGAGGTGTCATCCACAACGACACGCGCAACCAGCGCCAGTTTCGTTCGGACGGATTTGAGTGCGAACACCGCCTACACCCGTGGTATCCGCGCATGGAATGGCGACAACAATAGTGCCGCGGCAACAGCGATTACCCGTTACACCCTCCAGAACACGCCGACGGCGCCCACTTTTGGCACTATCACACTCAACAGCATCGTCCTCAACGTGGCGGGTCCGGTGAACCTGACCGGCAATTCGGGTGTGTATTTCGACTCGACGACGACCGGCGGCGATGGCGGGATTAATGGCTGGGTCCAGGCAACCACCGACACGGCCACTGGGCTGGCCGCCAACACCGAGTACACTTTCCAAGCCAAGGCCAGGAACGGCGAGTCGGTAGAAACGGCTTACTCCAGCACGGCGAGCAAGTACACGCTGATCCAGACCCCAGCGGGTGTCACGTTTGGCACGATCACGCTGAACAGCATTGATGCGGCGCCCAGCGGCACACTGAACAACCTGACAGCAGGAACCTCGGGCGTGCGAGTGTCGAACACGACCGCCGGCAACAATTCGGGCTGGGAACAGGATACGAGCGGTTATACGTCGTCCGAGCTGAGCGCCAACACGGCCTATAGCTTCGTGGCTCGCGCAAAGAACGCGGATGGGATCGAGACCGGTGACTCGGCAACGTTTAGCAAGTACACCCTGATTGAGACGCCGGCGACACCTACGTTTGGCACCGTCACGGCCGACTCCATCGGGCTGAACACGTCTGGCCTCTCGAACCCCACGGCCGGCAGCTCGGGAGCGTATTTCGATTCGACGACGGCGGGAGGGGACGGCGGGATCAACGGGTGGGTATCAGGGACTACAGATACGGCTACCGGGCTTTCCGCCAATACCGAGTACACCTTCCAGGTGATGGCCCGGAACGGGGATGCGGTGGAGACGGGTTACTCCGGCACAGCGAGCAAGTACACGCTGATCCAGACCCCGACGGGCGTGTCCTTTGGCACGATTACGGAGACCAGCATTGACGCGACGCCGGCCGGCACGCTGAACAACCTGGCGGCAGGGAGTTCGGGCGTGCGAGTGTCGAACACAACCGCCAGCAACGATTCCGGTTGGGAACAGGATACGAGCGGTTATACGTCGTCCGGGCTGGTTGCCAACACGGAATACACGTTTGTGGCCCGCGCCAAGAATGCGGATGGGATCGAGACCGGGGACTCGACGAGCGTCAGCGCGTGGACGTTGTCCGTGCCGCCGGGGGCGGCCAGCGTGACGCCGGACAAGCCCAATCCGTGCGCGGACGACCCGGTCACCTGGGCTGCGCCAGCCGGTTTCGGTGCGGGCAAAGTCGCCAAGTACAAGTACGTGTGGGACCAGAACCCGACGCACACCTGGACGGAGTCCGAAGGCGATTGGTCCAGCGGCACAATCCAAACCTCGCCTGCCGGCACTGGCACCTGGTATCTGCACATCAAAGGCTACAACGGCGCGGATGTGGGGAATGGCACATACAGCTACTCCGTAACCGGAGCCACGCCTTCGGTCGGCGGCACGACTTCGACCACGCCCTAGAGATCACAGATGTTTTAACCATAAGAGGTGAGTATGAAAACGACACACACAAATTCGATGGGCGGGCAACTGTCGCGAGCGTTCGCAGCAGAGGCGGCGCGATGCGGGCGCGGACTGTTGGCGGCCACGGCATTCCTCTTGCTGGCGGTGTTGCCGGCGGAGGCTGACACGCTTTACTGGGATATGAATGGAACGGCCAGCGGTTGTGGCAACGTGGGGGGGACGTGGAGCACCGGCGGCGGCAACTGGAACAGCGGCATAGCGGGCAGCTCTTCAATGGACGTCTGGGAGGACGGAGACCTCGCCACCATTTCCGCCGGCAATGACGGCACGGGGACCTGGACGATAACCATCAGCGGGACGGTCAAGACGCCGAGAGTCACCTATGGCGGGAGCCTGGACACAGGCAACTGGGGCGGACTGGTGAGTATTGCCGGTGGAACCCTGCACTTTCAGGACCTCGCGACGGGCCACATCACTTACACCCTTGGCCACTGTGCCGACGGTGAGAGAACGATCAGCTCGCAAATATCGAGTGACAACATTGCTACTGGCTTTTCAGTGGGGGCCGCAGGCACAGGCAGCGGCAGTTACGTCACCGTCATCAACAATACGGCGAACAATTGGTACGGGGCTTGCGATATCCGCTCCGGCACGTTGAAGCTGGGGGCGGCGGGGGTAATCCCGGACGGCTCGGTGGTGCAGACAGCCGGCGGCGCCGGGATACTGGACATGGCCGGCTACAGCGAAACGGTCGGCTCGCTCAAGGACAGTGTCACCGTGAACAACAACAACGGCATCCTGACGATCAATTCACCCGCCGGGGAAACCCACACGGGCGTCATCAGCGGTACGGGTCAGGTGGTCAAGAACGGGAGCGGCACGTGGACGATAGACGCGACGGACACCTACTCGGGGGTCACGACCGTCACTGCCGGGACCTTGATCTTGGACGGCACCATCAACAGCACCAGCGCCCTGAAGATCAACAGCGGCGGGACGGTGACGTTGGGGGCCAGCCAGCGCATCAACGACAACGCGGCCGTCACGGTGGCGGGCACGTTGAACCTGGCGGATTGCAATGAAACCATTGCGGCGCTCAACGGCGCCGGAAGCATCAAGCTCGGCAGCGGCGCGGGGGGCACGCTCACGGTGGGCAAAGCGGCGGATACCGGCACGGACTACGCCGCCACCGATGGCAACTACTCGGGCACCATCAGCGAGACGGGCAACCTGGTCAAGGCCAACACGGGCCAGATTGGCCTGCACAAGGCCTCGACCTACACCGGAGATACGACCATTAACGGCGGCGCGCTGAGCCTGGCCGCGGCGAACAATTGTCTGCCGACTTCGACCGACCTCACCGTCAACAGCGGCGGGACGTTGAACATGTGCGGGGTCAACCAGGAGGTCGCGTCATTGTCTGGCGACGGCTACGCGAACCTGGGCGGCGGCACTCTGACCGTCAATCAGGACACGGACACCGAGTTCTGCGGCGTGATCCAGTATTCCACGGCGCCGGCCAATGGCACAGTGCCGCTGACCCTGGGCAGCGGCGCGTTGCGCGGCTACTACTACGACAACCTGGACTTTACCTCGCTTAACACCGTGCGCGACGACGCCGGGGTGAACTTCGATTTCGGCACCAACCTGAAGCCGGATGGGACCACCATGGGCAACACGGAATACTCGATCCGGTGGGTGGGCAGGGTGAAGGCCGACGCGACGGATACCTACACCTTTTACACGGCCTGCGACGACGGCTCGCGCTTGTGGGTCAACGGCATCCTGGCGGTGGACAACTGGGTGGCGCAGGGGGAAACGGAGAAGAGCAGCGCCACGCTGGTGCCGGGCGGTTTCGCGCTGACCTCCGGCCAGGAATATAACATTGTGATGGAGTACTATGAAGGCGGCGGGGGAGCTTCCGCCCGGTTGCGCTGGTCCCGGACGGGCGCGCCCTCTTCTGTCGCCATACCGGCCGCGCAGTTGGTCCGACCCGGCGAGGGGGCGCTGGTCAAGGACGGGACGGGCATTTTGACCTTATGCGATGACAATACCTACCTCGGCCCCACCACGGTCAGCGAGGGCAACCTGGCAATAACCGGTTCGATCGCCAGCACGAACGTGTCCGTCGCCTCCGGCGCGACATTGAGCGGCACGGGTTCTGTGTACGGCCCGACTGTGGTCAACAGTGGTGGCACCCTGTCGCCGGGCATCGTCACTCAACCCATTGGGACGCTGACGCTGGGGACCGCTCCGACGCTGAACGGCACGGTGGCCATGCAAATCAATAAGAGCGGGGCGACCCGGACCGCCGACAAGGTCTCGTTGACTAGCGGCACGTTGACTTACGGCGGGACTCTCAAGGTCACGGCCAGTGGGGACGCGCCCGCGCTGGGCGACACGTTTGACCTGTTCGACGCCGGCGCTTTTGCGGGCTCGTTCACCCTGGATCTGCCGACTCTGCCCGCAGGGCTGGCGTGGGACACGTCCAAATTGGCGGTGGACGGCAGTATCGTAGTCGTGTGCGACGGGACCGTGACGGCCAGCGCCGGGATGGACCAGGTGGTTTCGGGGGCAGGGACGGCGGTCATTGGGGGCAGCCCCACCGCCAGCGGCGGCAGCGGCAGCGGCTATACCTACGTTTGGACTCCCGCCACCGGCCTTGATGATGCGACGGCGGCCAACCCAACGGCGTCCCCCTCGAGCACGACGCTTTACACGGTAACGGTGACGGACGCCAACGGGTGCGTCGCCCCCAGCGCCTCGGTCACCGTGATTGTGCCGATCAAGGTGTGCACCGGCACCAGCAAGGAAATCCTGTTGAGCGGGCATAACGGAACCATCCAATGGGAGACCTCGCCTGACTATGTGAACTGGACTGACCTCTCCGGGGAACACAACACTACGTTGAGCACGCCCGCGGTTACGGCTCCGACGTATTTCCGGGCGCGGGTGACCAGCGGCACCTGCGCGTCGGCCAATTCGACGCCGATGCTGCTAAAGCTTACCCAGGACCCCATGACGTGGACCGGCGGCAACGACGCGTGGAACTTCAGCACCACCGGCCTGTGGCAGGACGGTGAGGCGGGCGGCGTCAAGTATTGCGACAGCTATAACACCTACCTGACCGACAGCGCCAGCGTCAGCGCGCCCGCCATCGCGCTCGACACGACCGTGTCACCCTTGAGCGTGGTAAACAACTCGACGAAGGATTATACCATCTCGGGCGCCGGCAAGATCAGCGGCAGCGGCGGCCTGACCAAGCTGGGCAGCAGCACCCTGACACTCAACACGGTGAACGATTACAGCGGCGCCACGGCGGTGAGCGGTGGCAGGCTCTTGGTAAACGGGGCTATCGGCAGCGGGGCGGTAACCGTGCAGACCGGGGCAACCCTGGGCGGCGGGGGCGCCATCGGGGGCGACATCACCGTCGAGAGCGGCGGCGTGCTTGATCCCGGGGCGGCGGCCGGGACAATAGGGACGCTGACCAGCGGCGGCAAGAACGTGACGCTCAGCAGCGGCAGCACGACCGTGGTGCAGGTTGACCGCAACGGCGGCAGTGAGCTTTCGGACCAGGTCGCCAGTATCGGCACCTTCACCGCGGGGGGCACACTCGAGGTGGCCAACCTGGGCGACGATCTCGAGCCGGGAGACGAGTTCCTCCTTTTCAGCGCCACGTCTTACACCCCTGACAAAGAGTTCACCATCAGCCAGGTCTATCCGAACGACGACCCCGAGCTGGCGTGGGACACCAAGGCGCTTAGGGAGAGAGGCGTGTTGGGGGTTCATAGGCACCCCAAGGCGAATGAGGTACACTACTACCGCGCCGTGGGTGTGTCGTTGAAGGTCCTCCTTAAGCCGACGATGTACACCAACGACTTGGACGGGGACACGGTAGTGCTGGAACGCTTTACGGAACCGGTGAAACATGGTGTGGTTACCACCAACGCGACCAGGCTCTTCTACGAGCCCGTAAACCACGAGCACGACAATTTCGACTTCTACGTGACGGACGGTCGCGGGGGCAAGGGCAACGCGCGCTTTTACGTGTGGGTCAAAGACTATGTGGGGAAGGTAACGATTACGGACACGGCCGGAGGCGGGAAGAAGGTCAGCTTCTATGGTATTCCCGGCTACTGTTACATCATCGAGCGTACGCCGGAAGCGAATCCTACCGATTGGGCCACACAAGCGACCGTGAAACCCAATGCAGCCGGCCTGGTCGAATGGGACGACCCGGAGCCTCTTAAGGAGAAGGCTTTTTACCGGGCGCGGACTCTCAAAGTAGGTGAGACCTGTCCCTGAAGGCGGTATATGCCGCGCAGGGCGGTTGACCAGGCCCTGGCATCAATCTGAGCAGGCGGTCAACAGTGCCAATGCCCCCGGCCGTGGCGCCCCTGCGTCGGCGCTCCAAGGCGCGCCGCGGCGGGATTGCAGGCTGCGACCAGTCCGGATGTGGGTGCGGCGATGAGCAAATGAACCTGTGAACAGAGGCCTGCTTTCCACTCTTTGGCTGCCCTTGATGTTGCTGATCTCGGGAGGAGAGTCCCCAACCAGTCTGAGGGCATGCACACTCTGGGGAGCGGCCGGGGCTGACGCGGGAGGCGGCACGATGATTTCCAAGAACCGCGATTGGAAACCGGATCATGTGCAGGTGCTCAAGACGCACCGGCCGACAAACGGCTACGCCTATTTCGGCCTTTACGCAGAGGGCAACGATGAGCCTGGAATCAAAGAGGGGATCAATGAAAAGGGCCTGACGGTAGTGACCGCCACGGCGGGCGCCATTCCCAAGAAGACGCGGGACGCGCAACCGGGAAGGGGCGGACTGATGCGCGCCCTGCTGGCGGGCTATGCCAGTTGCGACGAGGTGCTCGCCGATAAGGACAAGCTGTTTTTCCGACGGCGCCCGACGTTCGTGATGATTTCAGACCGGAACAAGATTCTTATGCTTGAGGTCGGCCTGCAAGGGCGCTACGCGGTGAAGATCGTCGAATCGGGCACCGTGGTTCATGCGAACCATTATCTCGAAGAGACGATGCAGGAGTTTAACCTGAAAGTCGGCAGCAGCAGCAGCACGCGCGTCAGGCGGGTTGGGGAACTGTTGCGGACGGCCCCCAGGCCATTCGACACGGCACGGTTCGCCGAGATGAGCCGGGACCGGCACGATGGCCCGAATAAGAGCCTGTGGCGCACGGGGACCAACGGCTGCACCCTTTCCTCGTGGGTCGTCCAAACGCCGCCGCAAGGCGCTCCCCGGCTCAGGGTTCTCATCGCCAATCCGGGGCAACCAGAGGAATTGCGCCACTTTGTGCTGGATGACGCCTTCTGGCGTGAACGAGAACTACCTTTACGAATACGATGAGCAGTTCACGTTTCGGAGGCGGCACGTGCTCGCCAGCGGCTACACCTCGATGGGCATTCAGACCGCCGCCTTCGCGGAGGGTGCCTGGTGGTTTGGGTGTTACGGCACGCCCCGGGTGCTGTTGCGCGCGGACCCGCGCCTGCAACTGACAGGCCGATGGCAATTCGATGCCGCACTGGGCATCGTGGGCCTGGGCGGCCACCGTCTTCTGATCGGGCAAAACGAGAAGCGCAATGGCGCAGGCTACGAAGGCCAGGTGGTCATTGCCCGGCCCGCGGCTGAGAAGGGGCTGGTGCCTCGAATAGCAGGGGGCGGCTTGCGGCGCAAACAGAG
>CAZHEW010000112.1:0-8876 GCA_964531815.1 uncultured Verrucomicrobiota bacterium | reverse complement strand
CCAGCGCCTCCGCGTGGTTCGGATCCAGCGCCAGGACCTGGTCGAAGCAAACCAGAGCTTCACCGGCCTGGTCGAGATTCAACAGGGATTGGCCCTTGCCCAGCAGCATGGTGATGTGCGCCGCCTCCGGACTCGTCTCCGCGCCGTTGGGCAGGGGCGCGGCATTGGCTGTCTTGAGATCCGGCAAGCCGCGGTCCTGCAGCGGCGGAGGGGAGGATTGCTCCAGCCGGCAAATGCGCTGTTCGAGCCGCTCCAGGGCGCCGAGCAGTCGCTGGTTGGAATGCTCCGCCGGGCCCTCGGCGACCACGCGCGCATCGCCCGCCTCCAGGGCTGGCAAGGAGGTGCCCGGCCCCAGCGCATGCGCGATGGGCGAAGCCGCAGAGAACTCCGCCAGTCGGCTGATGGTGCGCCATTGGAAGTAGGCCATGAACAACATTGCCAGGAGCCCAAGGGCCGCAAACGAGCCGGCAACAATGAGCATGATCCGATTCGCGCTTTGCATGGCCTCGAGTTCCTGGGCGCGCTGCCGGATCAGGGCCTGTTCAATCTCCTCCAACCGGGCCCCGAACGCTTTGGCCGTTTCCGCCGCAGACTCCTCGGCTGCCTTGCGGTTGCGCTCGATGGCCAACTCGGTGGCGTGGAGTTGTTCCTGGAGTTGCAGGTATGCGCGCAGGGTCTCGTGCGCATTGGTTTCCTCGGTGCTCACCGTGGCGGCTGCCGCCGGGTCGCTCTCCGCGCCGAAGCCCGCCATGGAGAAAAAGACCAGCGCCAGCGCCAGCAGCACGATGCACGGCCAGGCGGCCCCCCGGCAGCCATTGACGAGTGCGCGGCGCGCCGATTTGAGCGGCATGGAACAACGTGCGGCCAGCCTCTTGTCCTTGTTGAGGTTCATGGCGATTGCCTGGCCGGGCGGTTGGTATTGAGGTTTACCACAAGGTCGTGCCTGGTCAGCAAGTCACGCAAGGCCGGATCAGTCTGCCCGCCCTGAGCGACGCGCGCCGCCAGGTTTTGCAGGGTGGTTTGGAACTGCCGCGCCTGGTTGAACTGGTTCTGGGTCGCGGCAACCGACTGGTTGAGGCGTCCATTGAGCACGGCCAGCACCATGCTGCACAGGATGAGAAGGCCACAAGCGCCGCCCACGAGGTTAAGAGCTATGAACTGTTTTCGGCTCACCGCGAGTTCAGAGTGGCGCACGCCGCCTGCCGTGTCAAGCGAGGCGCTGCTTCGCGATCGCGGAACCTGCTTGCGCCCTTCTTTAGGCTTGTGCCAACGGACCAGAGAGGCTAGAGCTGGGGAGTCGTTTGAATACAACTGCCACTACCAACGTGCTCGCGCTCTGCGGCTGCTTCCAGCATTGCTGCAGGCGGGCCTTGGCCCAATTGCCTGTCGCCCCGATTTGCCGGCTGGGGGCCTGCCTGCTGCTCGCGGGCTTGCTGGCCGGCTGCGGAATGTCGCCCCCCGCGCAGGTTGGCACCCGCGACAACGTCGGCTGCGTCGGTCCGAACCGCTACTACACCCCGGCCAATCAAGTTCTCGCGCCGGCGGGGTTGCAGATCGAGATGCTGGGCATGCGGCCCCAGGCGCTTGCGCTCAGTCCGGACGGGCGATTTCTGGCAACGGCGGGCAAGACCCATGAACTGGTCGTGTTGGAGCCGGGTTCAGGCCGGGTGCTCCAGCGGGTGCCGCTGCCTTCGGAGAAGGACCGGGACCCAACGCCCAACCCGGTCTCTGACCACATCCTGCAGCCGGATAAAGACGGGCAAATCAGCTTCACCGGGCTGGCGTTTTCCCCGGATGGCAAGCGCATCTACCTGGCGAATGTGGACGGCAGCATCAAGGTCTTCGGCGAACAGGGTGGCAAGGTGGAGGGCTTGTTCACGATGCCGCTGCCGCAAGCGGCGGCACCACGACGCGAGGCGGAGATTCCCGCGGGGCTCGCCATATCCCGCGACGGCAAGCGGCTCTATGTCGCGCTCAACCTCTCGAACCGGCTGGCGGAGCTTGACGCTCTTACCGGCAAGGTTCTGCGCCTTTGGGAGGTCGGCGTTGCCCCCTACGACGTCGTGCTTGCCGGGCACAAGGCGTATGTGAGCAACTGGGGCGGACGGCGGCCTGATGCCGATAGTGTCACCGGACCGGCTGGGCGCGGCACGCTTGTGCGCGTGGACCCGGTGCGCTTTATCGCCAGCGAGGGCTCCGTATCGGTCATTGACTTGAGCCAGAATGCCGGCAGCTCCGGGAGCGGGAAGCCGAAGGCAGAAATTCTAACCGGCCTGCACGCCTGCGCCATGGCGCTTGCGCCGAACGGACGCTGGCTCGTCATCGCCAACGCCGGCAGCGACACGCTCAGCGTGATAGACACCGGCAGCGACCAGTTGGTCGAGACGGTCTGTGCCCGTCAGAATCCGTCTGATTTGTTCGGCGCGCAGCCCAACGCCCTGGCGTTCGATTCATCAGGCAAACGGCTCTTCGTCTGCAACGGGACCCAGAATGCCGTTGCCGTCTTCGACTTCGCCCCCGGCAAATCGCGGCTGCTGGGCCTGATTCCGGTCGGCTGGTTTCCCGGCGCCGTTGTTCATGATCCGCAGCGCAGGAAGCTCTACGTCGCCAACATCAAAGGCGTCGCTTCGACCGAGACACTGAACCCGGCGAAGGATGCCGGCCATAACAGCCATCAGTACCGCGGCACCCTGTCGCTGGTGGACATGCCTTCGGCACGCGAGCTGGCGGCACACACCCGCGTTGCGCTGGCAAACCTGCGTTATCCGCTGCTGCGCCAGG
Source organism: uncultured Verrucomicrobiota bacterium (assembly GCA_964531815.1). Taxonomy (GTDB): domain Bacteria; phylum Verrucomicrobiota; class Verrucomicrobiia; order Limisphaerales; family UBA8199; genus UBA8199. The sequence continues at coordinate 6,095 of CAZHEW010000112.1, read as the reverse complement.
CCGCCCTGCCGCCGCGCCCCGGCCAGCCGTCCCGCCCCGTCCCTGAGCGGGCGGGCGAGCCGAGCGTCTTCAAGCACGTCGTCTATGTCATCAAGGAGAACCGCACGTATGACCAGGTGCTGGGCGACATGAAGGCGGGCAACGGCGATCCCGCGCTGTGCATTTTCGGGGAGCGGATCACTCCCAACCAACACAAGCTGGCGCGCGAGTTCGTGCTGCTCGACAACACCTACTGCTCCGGCTTGCTCAGCGCCGACGGCCACCAATGGGCCGACACGGCTATCGCCACTGATTACATGGAGCGATCCTTCGCCGGTTTCCCGCGCAGTTACCCGGATGGAATGGAGGACAGCGATGTGGACGCGCTGGCTTATTCGCCGACAGGGTTCATCTGGGATAACGCCATCGCCCACGGCAAAACGCTGCGCATCTATGGCGAGTTCGCCATCACTGAAGCGGGGTGGGCGGACCCGGCGCGGAAAGGCGCGCCCGGATTCCTCGATTACTACCGCGATTTCATCAACCAAGCCGGCGCCACTCGGATCCGCAGCCGCCCGGCCATCGAGTCGCTCCGCTCTTGCCTGGCCACCAACACGGTGGGTTGGGACATGGACATTCCAGATGTCTTCCGCGCGGCGCAGTTCATCGGCGAGCTCAGACAATTCGAGGTGCGCGGAGATTTCCCCAACCTCAGCATCATCTGCCTGCCCAACGACCACACCAGCGGCACCAGGCCGGGTTCCCCGACGCCCGACGCGCAGGTGGCCGACAACGACCTGGCGCTGGGCCAGATTGTGGAGGCGATCAGCCGCAGCCGGTTCTGGCCCGAGACGTGTGTCCTCGTCATAGAAGACGACCCGCAGAACGGCTGGGACCACGTCAGCGGCTTTCGCACAACCGCTTACGTCGCCAGCCCTTACACACGCCGCGGCGCGACCGTCAGCACTCAATACAACCAGACCAGCCTCCTGCGCACGATCGAGCTCATGCTCGGCCTGCCCCCGATGAACCAGCTCGACGCCACCGCCACCCCCATGACGGATTGCTTCACCAACGCGCCCGACTTCACCTCCTTCACCGCGGTTCCCAATAATATTCCCCTCGACCAGATGAACCCGGATCCGAAGCAGGTCTCCGACCCGCTCCTGCGCGGGAACGTCTATGCCTCCGCACGCCTGCCCCTCGACCAGATAGACCAATGCCCTGAAGACCTGCTCAACCGCATCCTCTGGCACGCCATGAAAGGTCCCCAGGCTCCCTATCCTGCCTGGGCCGTCCGGATCCAAGAAGACGACGACTGATCCGCCCTCGCCTTTCAGAACTTAGCGCGCCCCGCCTCAACCCCCGCGAATCCTGCAGATCCGGCAGGGACGCGTTCCACCGCGTCCCTGAGCCGGATACTCTATGTCCCGCACGAACCGCCAACCGTCCGGCGCGCGGGCATCTTGCCCGCTTACACGGTCCGAACGGCCAAAGCGGGCAAGATGCGGGCGCGCCGACTTCGCGGGTGTGAAAGGTCCCGGCTAACCGGGCTATGGGGGGGGCGCGGTGGAACCCGTCCAGGTTAACCCGGGCGCAGGACTCGTCTCTTGATGCGCGGGGGCTGAGTCAGTAAACTGAAGCCGTTCTGAACAGCACATTCTTCCTGCTTGAGCTATGAACCGCATGATCGCGCTTCTGGTGGTTGCGTTAGGCGCGCAGCCGATCCCGGCCAAAGAGTTCCACGTCGCCACCACGGGCAACGACCGTGACCGAGGCTCGGCGGCAAAGCCCTTCCGCACGATCTCCGCCGCCGCGCGGGTGGCGCAACCGGGCGACGTCATCACCATCCATCAAGGCGTGTATCGCGAGCGCATCGCGCCGCCCCGCGGGGGCAGGTCTGATCGCAAGCGCATCGTTTACCAGGCCGCGCGGGGGGAGAGGGTCGAGATCAAAGGATCGGAGGTCGTGAAGGGCTGGGTGAAGGTGCAGGACGATGTCTGGAAGGTGACTCTGCCTGGCTCCTTCTTCGGGGAGTTCAATCCCTACAGCGACCTGATCCGCGGCGACTGGTTCAATCCCAAGGGCCGCGAGCATCACACGGGCGCCGTTTACCTCAACGGCGACTGGCTGGCTGAGGCGCCCGGGTTGGACGATGTTCTGAAACCTGCGGGCGCCGTCCCGCTCTGGTTCGGCCGGGTGGACCAGGGCCACACCACCATTTGGGCGCAGTTCAAGGGGATTAATCCGAACGAGCAGTTGGTGGAGATCAACGCGCGCCGGACGGTGTTCTATCCCGATCGGCCGGGCATCAACTACATCACGGTGCGAGGTTTGGCGCTGCGGCACGCGGCCACGCCGTGGGCGCCGCCCACCGCCGAGCAGGTTGGACTCATCGGCACGCATTGGAGCAAGGGGTGGATCATCGAGAACAATGAGATCAGCCATTCACGGTGTTCGGGCATCACGCTCGGCAAGTACGGCGACCAGTGGGACAACACGTCCGCTGATACCGCCGAGGGCTACGTGAAGACCATTGAGCGCGCCCTCGCCAACGGCTGGAACAAGGCGACCATCGGCCACCATGTGGTCCGCCACAATACTATCCACGATTGCGAACAGACCGGCATTTGCGGCAGCCTGGGGGCGGTGTTCAGCCAGATCGTGAGCAACCACATCTACAACATCTGGGCGCAGCGGCTGTTCACCGGCGCCGAGATGGCGGGCATCAAGATTCATGCCGCCATTGACACACGCATCGAGCACAACCGGATTCACCATGCCGGCCTGGGCATCTGGATGGATTGGATGGCCCAGGGCACGCGCATCACGGGCAACCTGTGCTACGAAAACACCACGTTCGACCTGTTCGTCGAGGTGGACCATGGGCCGTTTCTCGTGGACAACAATCTGTTCCTGTCCCCGATCAGCCTGTCGGACATGTCCGAAGGCGGGGCCTATGCGCACAACCTGTTCACCGGACAAATCCACAGCCGTCCCGAGCCGAGCCGCGTCACGCCTTACCACCTGGCGCATTCGACGACGGTTGCCGGTTTGGTGGACATTAAAGGCGGCGACAACCGCTTCTATAACAACATTTTCGCTGGCAAAGGCGCCGGGGCGCCGGGAGAATTCGGGTTGGCGGGGTACGACGCGCGGGAGTATCCGCTGCAAACGGGGGGCAACGTGTACTGCAACGGCGCCCGCCCCTATGCGCGCGAAACCAACGCGATGAACTTGCCGGGGCATGATCCGAAGGTGCGCATCGTGGAGGAGGCACAGACGACCTGTTTGAATTTCGTCTGGCCGGCGGCAATGCGCAACCCGGCGACCGTCCTGGTGACTACCGAACTGCTCGGCAAAGCCAAGGTTCCCGAACTCGCCTATGAAAACCCCGACGGCTCGCCTTTGCGGGTTGGCCGCGATTACTTCGGCCAACGCCGCGGCGCGGCTGGCCCGACGCCCGGGCCATTCGAGAGCTTGGGCGAAGGGGAACTCAGGCTGAGAGTCTGGTGAAGGAGGCGTGCGAGGGTCGTTTAGGCAATTGGCATCATGACACCCGGGAAGACAAGCAACCCACCGGCTCCTGCCTCCTCCGCGCGGCCGGATCGGTGGTTGTGGTTTCCCCGGCCGATTGCGTGGTTCGTGCTGGCGATTTCGCTGGCGGCCAGCGCGGGGGTCTGGAGAATCGCCTGGAAGCACGCGAAATCGGAAGCGGGCAAGGAGTTTGAAAGGGAAACTGGCAGAATCACGGCGGCGTTAAAGGAGCGGATGAGCATTTACGAGGACGTCCTGCATGGAGCGGCCGGCCTGTTTGCCGCCAGTCTCAGCGTGGAGCGCGCGGAATGGCGCGCCTATCTGCGCAGCGTGTCCATCGAAGCGCGGTTTCCCGGCATTGACGGCGTGGGTTTCATGGCCTATGTGCCGCGCGCCGGGCTGTCGAATTTCCTCGAAATCACGCGCAAGGACAAGCCGTCCCATTTTGCCGTGCAGGAATCCAGCGCCACCAACGATCTGCTGGTCGTCAAATACATCGAGCCGCAGAAGCGTCACCGCGAGATGCTGGGCAGGGACATGTGGGGGGACCGGGAGCAACGCGCGGTGGCGGAGCGGGCCCGCGATAATGGGGTCACGGCTATGAGCGGCATCATCACCTTGCAGGTGCCAGGGCGCGGTCCGCAGACGGGATTCCTGATGCTCCTGCCGGTGTATCGCCAGGGGATGCCTGCCGGAACCGGGTTGGAGCGGCGGGCCGCCCTCGAAGGATGGGTGTTTGCGCGATTCATCGCGGCACAACTCATGCTCGAAGTCATAGGCGGCAACCATCCGTGGCTGCACTTGCGCATTCTTGATACCGACGCTGCCGGCCCCGACAACGTGGTTTTCGACGAGGACCCGGGACTAACCCGGTCCCGGCGGCGAGCCCTGATTTCAGCCTTAGCCCCCATGGAATTCGGAGGCCGGACATGGACGCTGCATTTCGCGACCAAGCCTGTTTTCGAGGCGGGCCACCGGCGCGGCGCCGGCTTTGGGGTGGGCGCAGTCGGAGGGGTGATTAGCCTGCTGCTGTTTGGCATCGCCTGGTCGTTGAGCCACACGCGCGAGCGGGCGCTGGCGCTGGCGGCGGATATGACCCAGACGCTGCGCCAAACCAACCAGTCGCTGGAGCATGAGCGCTTCCTGTTGCGCACGCTGATGGACAACGTGCCCGAGCGTATCTACTTCAAAGACCGGGAGAGCCGCTTTCTGCGCGCCAGCCGGGCGCATTTGCGCGCGCTCGGGCTGGCCCGGCCCGAGGAGGTCATCGGAAAATCCGATGGCGATTTCTTCTCCGCCGAACACGCCCGGCAGACCGGCGGAGATGAGCAGCGGCTGATGGCCGGCGGCGAGCCGGTCACCAAGGAGGAAAAGGTGACCCGGCCCGACGGCACGGTCACGTGGCTCCTGAGCACCAAGATGCCGCTGCGCGACGAGAGCGGCAGCATCATGGGCACCTTTGGCATTTCCCGCGACATCACCGACCGCAAGCGGGCCGAGGAAGCTATGCGCCAGGCCAAGGAGGCGGCTGAGGAAGCCAGCCGGACCAAAAGCCAGTTTATGGCCAGCATGAGCCATGAGCTGCGCACGCCGCTCAATTCTGTCATCGGCTTCGCCAACATCCTGCTCAAGAACAGGGCGGGCAATTTGGGCTCGACAGAACTCAACTTTCTGGACCGCATTCAGGCCAATGGCCGGCATCTGCTGGCGCTGATCAATGATATCCTCGACCTGTCCAAGATTGAAGCCCGCAAGCTGGAACTCCACACCGGCCCGGTCGCGCTGGACGACCTGGTGCGGGAAACCGTCGCGCAGCAGGAAAGCCTGGCGCGGGAAAAGTCCGTCGAACTTCGGACGGACCTGCCCGCCCGCGTGGCTCCCATCCTGAGCGATGCTCACAAGCTCAAGCAGGTTCTGATTAACCTCATCGGCAATGCGCTTAAGTTCACCGAGCAGGGCAGCGTCACGGTGCGCGTTCTAACAGACTCCGCCGACGATCACCCCCTCTGCCTTGAGGTGATTGACACCGGGATTGGCATTCCCAGGGAAAAACTGGGCGTTATCTTCGATGCGTTTCAGCAGGTGGAGACCGGCACGACGCGCAAGTACGGCGGCACCGGGCTGGGGCTGACCGTTTCGCAGGCGCTCTGCCAGCTCATGGGGTACCACCTTGAAGTTGCCAGCGAGCTGGGCCGCGGCTCGACTTTCCGGGTGAATCTCTCACCCGGTCCGCCGCCGGTGGCGCCCGAGCCTTCAGCGCCCGCCGCGGCCATCGCGGCCCCCCCGGCCGTCGCAAAGCCGATGGGGCGCCCCGGCAGGCTCGTGCTGGTGATTGATGACGAGCTCGACTCGCGCACCTTGCTCACCCATACGCTAGCCGAGCTGGGCTGCCAGGTCCTCACGGCCAGCTCGGGCGAGGAGGGCCTGCGTTTGGCGCGCCAATTCCGGCCCCACCTCATCACCGTGGATCTGATGATGCCGCAGTTGGACGGCTGGCAGGTTCTCCGCGCGCTTAAGGCGGATGCCGCCCTGTGCAACATCCCGGTGATCGTCGTCAGCATCGTGGGAGGGGAGAACCG
>CAZHEW010000111.1:0-8878 GCA_964531815.1 uncultured Verrucomicrobiota bacterium | reverse complement strand
ACACGAACGAGTAATCCTCCCCAAGTCACCTCTCCCATCAGCACCGCGCCCCGGGCAGGATAGATACCCTTGCCCGGGGACGGCCGACGGAGCGGGAATGTGTCCGGCGGTTGCTCTACCGACAGCCGCGACGGTGTCCGCCGTAGCCGAATCTCACGCTGACCATAGGACGCGCCACATATACAGGGGCCGCATAAACCACCGGCGGAGGCGCGGCATAGACGACCGGTGCCGGGGGCGCGTAAACCACCACCGGCGGAGGCGGAGGCGCGGGACAATAGACCGGAGGCGGAGCAACATAGTAAGCAGGCTGCGAAGCCAAGGCATGGCCAACGACCAGTCCTGCCGCAACGCCGCCCACCACAGCCGCCGCGCACCAGCCGCCGCCGTGGTGGCCGCCCGCCGAAGCCGTCTGCGGACTGAGCCCGATCATCGCCAACGCCGCAATCGAGAGAATCATTTTCTTCATATAATGCCTTTCAGTTCATGCTTCAACCGACACCGATAAGACGGCCCAATTTGCTTTTTATTCAAGGCGTAGTATCGCTAAGATTGAAAGCGATCTATGACGAAGCGGACCCCTTATCATCCGCCGGTGAGCCGCCAGCGGCTCCCGCGTTCTTTCAAGGAGTTTACGCCGGCCAAGCACTTTAACCCGCGCACCTTCTTTCGCGAGCTGGTCTGGAAGGCGCTGCTGACAAGGCGAATCGGCCAGACCCAGCGTCCGGCTTTCCCCAAGTTGAATCGCGGGCAGGTTGCCCTCACCTGGATTGGGCACGCATCCTTTCTCCTTCAGTTCACCAAACTGAACGTGCTGATTGATCCGAACTTCGCCAACTGGCTGTTTCTGCTCAAACGCATAAAGCGGTCCGGCCTGCACATCGAACACTTGCCGCCGATTGATTTGGTGCTGTTGACCCATGCGCATTTCGATCACTTCCACAAACCCACGCTCCGCCGGCTGCCGCACCCGAAGATCGGCATCATGCCGTGGGGGGTGGGCGACCTGGCGCGTAACCTCGGATTTGACCGCGTGGTCGAACTGGAATGGTGGGAGACCTTCTGCCACCGCGATTGGAAGGTGACGCTAACCCCGTCCAAACACTGGGGCGCGCGCGTTCTGCGCGATCAGCGGAGAGGTTACGGCGGGTTTGTGCTGGAACACCAGGGACGGCGCATCTACCACGCGGGGGATAGCGCCTATTTCGATGGCTTCCAGGAGATCAAGAAGAGTTGCCGTCCGGAAATTGCTCTGCTGCCGATTGGCGCCTACCACCCGGAATCCTTTCGCAACCTGCACATGGGCCCCGACGAGGCCATCCAGGCCTTCAAGGACTTGCGCGCGAGATGGTTGGTGCCCATGCATTACGGCACGTTTCGGCTGTCGTTTGAAGACATGGAGGCCCCTCCCCGCTGGCTGCGGCAGCTTGCCGCCGAACAGGGTTTGACGCACAAGGTGCGCATGCTGATCGAGGGGGTCCCGCAGGTCTTCTAGCTCGTCCCGTGCAACTCGAATGGATCTTTGGCCCCAGGCCGCTTGACCCGCCGGACCCGGAGTGGCTCCCGGTGAATTCCCGGCGCGTGCGGCTCTGGTTTGTCCGCAACCTCCGGGCGCGGCGCTATGTGCTGCGCCTGCGCCCGGACGGCTCGGCCCGCGTCACTGTGCCTCGGGGCGGCTCGCTGGCTGAGGCCAGGCACTTCGCGGCCAGGAACGTTCACTGGCTCGAGCGGCAGCTCTTGCGACAAGCCTTGCAGCCGCGCCGCCCGGAGAGCTGGCGGGCGGGGACCGAACTCCTCTTCCGGGGTGAACGCGTGCGGCTGGAGACCGCGCCCAACGGCCCGGCGGGCCTCGTTCGCTTCGGCGCCGAAACCGTCCCCGTCGCCGATGCCGACGGCGACCTGCGCCCGGCCGTTGAGCGGCATCTCCAGCGGCTGGCCGCGATCGAGCTTCCGGCGCGAGTGCTCGAACTGGCCGCCCGGCATCGCCTGCCCGTGCGGCGTATTACCATCCGCAACCAGCGCTCCCGCTGGGGCTCCTGCTCGCGGCGCGGCACCATCTCCCTCAACTGGCGCCTGGTGCAGACTCCCCCCTCCGTCCGCGATTACCTCGTGCTGCACGAACTTGCGCATCTCAAGGAGATGAACCACTCCTGCCGGTTCTGGGACGAAGTGGCGCGCCTTTGCCCGAACTACCGCGAGGCGGAACGCTGGCTCAAAGAGCACTCCGGCCTGCTGGCCCGGGCTTAACCATCCGACGCGACCCGTTCTGGCAACCTGCCTGCCACACCTGTATGCTGCCACCAATGCTGATACCCGACGCGCAATCCGAAACCCAACCGCCGACCTTGCTTCGGTCCTCGCGTTTTGGCCTTCGACTCCGGCTCGCTCTTCTACCCCTCGCATTGAGTCTCGCCGCCAATGCCGCCGCCGAGAACTGGCCATGCTGGCGCGGACCGCGCCTCGACGGCACCAGCCAGGAATCGGGCGTCCCGACGCGCTGGAACGCCACCAACAATGTTCGCTGGCAGACCGAACTGCCCGGTGCGGGCCATGCCTCGCCGATCGTCTGGGACGACCGCGTCTTCACGGTCAGCGCCCAGCCGGAGGCGCAGGACCGCCTGCTGCTCTGCCTGGACCGCCGCACTGGCAAACCGGTCTGGCAGCAAACCGTTCTCAACGCCCCCCTCGAACGCAAGCACGGCCTCAACAGCTATGCCTCCAGCACCCCCGCCACTGACGGAGAAAAGGTCTACGTCGCGTTCCTCGACCGCGACCGCATGTTCATTGCCGCGTACGACTTCGGGGGGCGTCAGCGCTGGGTGGCCCGGCCAGGTGCATTTGCCTCCATGCATGGCTTCTGTTCTCCTCCCCTTCTCTACGGCGACAAAGTCATCCTCAACGGCGACCACGACGGGGATTCCTACCTCGTCGCGCTGAGCCGGGCGGATGGCCGCGTCCTGTGGAAGACGCCCCGCGAGAACCACACGCGAAGCTACTGCGCCCCGTTCCTCCGCAACATCGCCGGTCGCCAGCAAATGGTCCTCTCTGGTGACAAGTGCGTTGCCAGCTTCAACCCGGATACCGGTGCCCGCCTCTGGGTCATTGACGGCCCGACCGACCAGTTTGTTGCCTCGCCCGTCTATAGCGAGCGGTGCGGCCTGCTCTTCATCACCGGCGGTTTTCCCGACCACCACATTCTCGCCATCCGCCCCGATGGCTCTGGCAACGTCACCCAGACCCACATCGCCTGGCGCACCACCCGCGGCGCCGCCTATGTCCCCTCACCCATCATCGCCGGGGACTACTTCCTGACGATTACCGACGCGGGGGTGGTCCACTGCTTTGCGGCCCGCACCGGCGACCTGCTGTGGACACAGCGCCTGGGGGCGCAGCACGCCTCGCCGGTTTCCGCCGGGGGCCACATTTATCTCCTCAACGACAAGGGCGTGACGACCGTCGTCCAGCCCGGCCCCCAATTCCGCCGCGTTGCGGAGAACAGCATCGGTGAGAAGTGCTTCGCCTCGCCTGCCATCAGCCGTCGCCAGCTCTTCCTGCGCGGCGAACGCCACCTCTTCTGCATCGAAGGGGACACCTGATTCCCGAATCCCCTCTCTCCAGGACCGATTCGCCGTTCGGGGCGAGGGGCAGGTGAAGTGGAGCTCCTGTTCCCTGATTTGCCAATTCACCCTTCGCCCCTGAGCCCGCAACCCCCAACCGTTCAGTTCGCAGTTGCTTCCTGGGCGGGCTGGCGCAGAATCAGGCCATGAGAAGCTTCCTGGCTCTGATTTCGACTTGCCTGCTGCCGCTTGGCCTTGCCTTGGGCCAAAGCCCCGCCAGCCGGCCCAATGTCCTGTTCATCATGAGCGACGATCACGCCGCCCACGCCATTAGCGCCTATGGCAGCCGGGTGAACCAGACGCCCAACCTCGACCGCCTCGCCAAAGGGGGCATGCGGTTCGAGAACTGCTTTGCCGTGAATTCGATCTGCAGCCCGAGCCGGGCGACGATTCTGACCGGCAAATACAGCCACCTCAACGGCGTGCCAACCTTCAACCGCTTCGACGGCTCCCAGCCCACCGTGGCCAAGCATCTCCAGGAGGCGGGGTATTATACGGGCATGATCGGCAAGTGGCACCTTGTCAGCGACCCAACCGGGTTCGACAAGTGGACCATCCTGCCGGGGCAGGGGCTCTACTTTGACCCGGTGTTCATTGAACCCGAAGGACGGCGGGTGATCGAGGGCTACGTGACCGACATCATCACCGACCTGACGATTGACTTCCTCAAGAACCGGCCCAAGGACAAGCCTTTCTTCGTGATGTGCCATCACAAGGCCCCACATCGTAATTGGCAGCCGGACGCGAAACACCGCGCGATGTTTGCCGGCAAGCAGATCCCGGAGCCGCCCACCCTGCGGGACAACCACGCCACCCGCACCGACGCCATTCGCGAGTGCGCGCAGAAGGTGTTCGCTGACCTCACCCGCAATGACCTCAAGCTCGAACCGCCAGCCGACCTGAAGGGTGCCGCCCGCAACCAGTGGCTCAATGTCACCCCCACGGAAGTAGAGGTCGAGGTCAACGGCCAGAAACAAACGCTGCGGGGCGAAGCGTTGAATGCGTGGAAATACCAGCGCTACCTGCAGGACTACCTGGCGTGCGTGCAGTCGGTGGACGACAATGTGGGCCGGTTGCTCGACTGGCTGGACCGGAGCGGCCTGGCCACCAACACCGTAGTCATTTACACCAGCGACCAGGGCTTCTTCCTCGGCGACCACGGCCTCTACGACAAGCGCTTCATGTATGAAGAATCCATCAGGATGCCTTTTCTGGCCCGCTGGCCGGGGGTAATCAAGCCGGGCTCGGTGCAGCAGGCCATGGCGATCAATCCGGACTTCGCTCCGACCTTCATGGACCTGGCCGGGCTGTCCAAGCCCGCCGAGATGCAAGGGCGCAGCCTGGTGCCGCTGCTCAAGGGCCGGCGCCCGGCGGATTGGCGAACGAGCTGGTACTACCGTTATTACCACGACCCGGGCCACCACAACACCCGCGCCCATTACGGCGTGCGCACGGCGACGCACAAGCTGATCTACTTCTGGAAGAAGAACCAGTGGGAGATGTATGACCTGGTAAAAGACCCCGACGAACTGCGCAACCTCTACCACGATCCGGCGCAGAAGGAGCAGGTCGCCAGGCTCAAGGCCGAGCTCTACCGCCTTAAGAAAGAGGTCAAAGACGAAGACCAGTTTGCCACGGAACAGCCGCCGCATGATAGCTCCGAGCAACCGGCACCCAAGCGCAAGCAGTAATTGGTGCGGTTAGGGTGCTTGTTCGCCCATATAGTGTGGGGGCCTGACCGTCGCGCCCCTTGCGGGTCCGCGTGCCCGGTCGGTTGGCACAACCCAAGCTGCGAACCTTGCGGATTCTGCGCCACAGCAGGGACTTGTCTGCCTGCGGCGGAGAAAGAAATGTGCCCGCGCGCTTTTTTTGAATGAAACTTGCCGCGAACAGTCTTATACTGAAAGTGTTTGAAGCGGCCAATGCTCAGCTCAATACATGGCAGGACGAATCAAGGAAGAGCGATGGGCACGTTTCAAGCCTGGCTGAACCTCGACTAATAAACAATACTATGACCAAATCGCTGGAAATCATCGGTGAAGCAATCCGCAATCCCAAACACCCTTTCCGCAAAGTGGATAATCAGCCGAAGAAGCCCCTAAAACACCGTTATGAACGCAGGAAGATCAAAGAGTACCTGCACTTGGGGGAGTGGATTTCTGGTGAAGCGACGTAGAGACGGCTGCCTCTCCAGATTGAATGAAAAAGCCACGCGCGCGCGTGGCTTTTTCATTTACTTCATCAGCAGCATTTGCCGCGCTCGCTTGATGGCGCAATTGAGCCGGCGCTGGTAATGTGCCGGCAAGCCGGTGTATTTCCGGGGCAGAATGCGTCCCTGGTCGGTCACAAACTGCCGCAGGAGGGTGACGTTCTTGTAGTCGAGCGTGTCAACCGTGAAGTCAATCTTGGGCTTGGGGCGCGGGGTGCGGATTTCACCGTAGGAGGAGCGCCCGCGGGCGCCGCGCTTGTCCGGTTTTTCGGGGCGAGTCTTGCGAGGCATAAGTTGCAGCTACTTGATTTCGCGATGGACCGTGTGGCGGCGCAACGCGGGGTTGTACTTCTTGATTTCGAGCTTCTCCGTCTTGAGCTTCTTGTTCCGGGTGGTGGTATAGCGCGAAGGGGACTTGCCTTCCTTGCGCGCCTCGGTGCATTCGATGGTGATGATTTCGCGGGGCATTACTGTTCCTTTTCTTTTGGCTTCTCTTCGGCCTCTTCTTCTTCGGGCTCGGCTTCAGTCAGGCCGGCGGCGTCAATCGTGCCGAGCGAGCCCAGGCGGCGTTGCCTCAGGGCGCCCTCGCGCTCCAGTTGCGCCTGGGCCTGCACGGTGAAGCGCGTCCACGGGATCGCCTCGAGGCGCTTGCCGGGAATCGGCTTGCCCGTCAGTTCACAGATGCCGTAGGTCTTCCTTTCTATTCGCTTGAGCGCCGCGTCAATTTCGTAAAGCGCGTCCTGATCCGCCGAAAGCAGGCTCAGGGCGAAGTCGCGGTCGAAGTTGTCCGTGCCGGAATCCGCCATGTGCAGGCTGTAGCCGGCGACTTCCTGGGCGGATTCCTTGGCCAGGCCATCCCTTTGGCGGGTGAGTTGGTCGCGCAATTCCAGCAAGTGGGCATAATATCTTGCCCACTGGGGCTTGACTTTTATCCCCCCGCCCCTCTTCACATCCGCGAGCGGGCGCCCGAGAATGGCCGAAGCGGTCGCCGAGCCGTGCGGCTTGCGGCGCGCTTTCGCCTTCCTGATAATCTTCTTCGTTGTGCTCACATCTGAAACTACTCGGTTCTATCAGATTACTATTCTTCGCTGTGCCTCACCAGAGACGTTGTTGGTCCCTTGGAGGGCAGGGGAATATAGCAGCATGAAGCAGAAACGCTATGACAATCTTCAAGAATTTGAGGGCACCCATGCGGCGGAGTGACGCGCCGGGCCAGAACGGTTGCGCGAGTCCTTCCTGGCCGGCGGCCCCTTTGGCCGGCCCACGGAGGGTGTGCCGGCGCTGGCCGATCAATGCTTCTCCAGGCAGGCGTAAGCGTTATGGTTGTGGATGCTCTCCTGGTTCTCCGCCTCCACCTTGTACCAGGTCACGTCGGGATGGGCGTTGAGTTTGAGCGCCACGTTGCGCACCAGGTCCTCAACGAACACCGGGTTGTCGTAGGCGTGTTCCGTGACCGCCTTTTCGTCCTGCCGCTTGAGCAAGGCATACAGTTCCGAGCTGGCCGAGCTCTCGATAATGGCAATCAAGTCCTCAATCCACACCGCTTTGCGCGACCGAACTTGCACCGTCACCTCGCTCCGCTGGTTATGGGCGCTATAGGCCGCAATGGCTTTCGAGCACGGGCAGAGCGTGGTCACGCCCGCTTTAACGGTCAGCAGAAACAGGATTTCCCCGTGGCAGACGGCGGCGTCGAATCGCGCCCGGTAGTCCATGAGGCTTTCCTTGCCGGTCACCGGGGCTCGCTTCACCATGAAGTAAGGGAACTCGATCTCCAGATGCGAGGTCTCGGCGTGAAACTTGGCCTGCAGCGCGTAAAGGATGTCGGCGATGTTCTCGACGTGAATGATATTGCCGTGCGCGTTGAGCACCTCGATAAACCGGCTCATGTGGGTGCCCTTAAACTCCTTGGGCAAATCCACAAACATGCCGATGGTGGCGACCGTATTCTGCACCGAGCGAGCCTTGTCCCGCACCTGGATGGGGAAGCGCAGGCCCCGCACCCCCACCTTGTCTATGCGCAATTCGCGGTGGTCCCGCTCGCTCTGCCTGTCCTGCAACGGGGCCAGCCTTGTCGCCGCCGGGCGGCTGCGCTCCCGTCCTCCGCGCCGCGGTTTGAGCGGCTGTCGGCTTGCCCCGGACGTCGCGGGACGACGGCGTGCGCGAGCAGATCCATTCTCACTCGGCTTGAACATGCAGGCAACGTAGCAGGCAACGGATGCTTTGCAAAAGAATTCGCCCCAAAATCCCCTTTGACTTGCGCCCCGCCGCCACTTATTAGCGTTGTCTTGATTATGTTTGTACGCCTTTGCCGCTTTGCGATTCCCCTGCTGGCCTGGCTGTTGGGCGCCCCCGGCGCCGGAGCCGAGACTTTCCGGGTCGCCACCTACAACGTGGAAAACTACCTCGACGAGGCGACGGAAACCCGCTTCGTCAAGGCCGCCGATGCCAGGGCCAAAGTCCGCGAGAGCATCCGCGCCCTCAACCCCGATGTTCTCGCTCTGGAGGAAATGGGCAGCACCAACGCCCTGCTGGAACTGCGCGACACCCTCAAGGCCGAAGGACTCGATCTGCCTTATTGGGAGCATGTCGCCGGCTTCGACACCAACATCTTCGTGGCCGTCCTCAGCCGGTTTCCGTTCACCGCCCGCCGCCCGCACACGAAAGACAGTTTCCTGCTGAATGGACGCCGCTTCCGCACGAGCCGCGGCTTTGCCGAAGTGGATATCCAGGTGAATGCGAATTACTCGCTTACCCTTATCGCCGCGCATCTCAAGTCCAAGCGCGCCATCGCCGAAGCCGACGAGGCGGAGTTGCGCCTGGAAGAAGCCAAGCTGCTGCGCGAGAAGATTGACGCCCGCTTCGCCGCCGATCCCAGCGCCAACCTGGTGGTTGTGGGGGATTTCAACGACACGAAGGATTCCCCTTCCACCAGAGCGGTGATTGGCCGGGGCAGGTATAAGCTGGTGGACACGCGTCCCGCGGAGCGCAACGGCGACAACACGCCCAGTCCAAACCCGGCGTGGGACCCGCGCAACGTCACCTGGACGCATTA
>CAZHEW010000110.1:0-8957 GCA_964531815.1 uncultured Verrucomicrobiota bacterium | reverse complement strand
GCACCCGCAGGATGCGAGGTCGTAGCCGGCGCTGGCGCAAGCCAGCGCCGGTCTTGTTTAGAAGAAGAGCATTTGCCGGGGCATCTGCTCCGACTCCACCTCCCGCTCGCTGCGCACGACGATCATGCGCCCCCATTGCGCATCGGAGATAAGCAGGCCGCGCACTTCTCCCTTGGACGGTATGTTCGCCTTGAGCCGGCGGACATGGGTTTCGACGCGGTCGGCGCTCCCGCACGGACGGGCATAGACGCTGTACTGCACCATGATATAGCCGTCCCGAACCAGGTCCTTGCGGAAGTTGGCGGCGGCTTTGCGTTCCTCCGGCGTGCCCACCGGGAGGTCGAAGAAGACCATTACCCAGGCCATGCGATACTTGCTGCAAACCGGCGCGCGGCCCTGCCGGCCCCGGGAAGGGCGGCGGGGAAGCGGTTCGCCGAGCGCCGGGCCCCGCAGCCGCAGCGGGCTGAGCTCGCTTTCCCCGCCGGCTCCAGCCCCTGCCACGCCAGTCTCCTCGTTGCCGGGCCGGGGGCAATTTGTCTGCCCGCCGGGGAACAACCCTTCGTCGGCGTCGGGATGCGGGTTTCCATTGTCGGGCGGGGAAATCACACCAGCAGCGGAATACGGAGTGGCAGGGGGGCGCGCGCGAGGGCGGCGTTGGCGAAGCTCTGCACATAGAGATCCACCGCGTTGAGCAGCCGCACCCGGCCCCGCCCCATTGGAATCTCCACCTGCAGCACCGACACGGCTCGCGGCAGCCATTGCTCCATCGGCTGCGGACCATCCGCCAGAAAGCCCCGCAGCTCGCGGTCAATCCAGGGCCGGAGCGGCTCCATCAGGTCATCCGCCAGCGCGAAGCTGCCCGCCTTGGGAGCGTGGGCGATGCCCAGCGCCGCGATGAACCCATGCGCGGCCAGCGAGCGCAGCACCGCCGTTCGCAGGATGGCGTAGCCGTAATCGAGCATCCCATTGACGCCCTGGCGAGTGCCGGGGGTCCGCCGCGTCTCGCCGGTTTGCGCCCCCTGGCTGAGCCGTGGAAGCAAATGTTTCCAGTAATGGCGCGCGGCGCGGGACTCGCAGGCCCCCGGCGAATCCGACAGGAACGCGGCGCGCCGGGAGGCGGTAAGCGTGGCAAGAGACGGTCTCGGGGCCTGGCTTTCAGAACCGGGCGCAGGGCCTTTCTCGCACCGGTCGGCAATCTCCGCCAGCACGGAGTGGGCGCGTTTGAAATGCGCCAGGTTGGCGGCCTGGTTGCGCACCTTGGCGGTCACAATCTGCCGCCACATCGCCTCCTTCCACGCCGGCGTCCACTCCACTTGCCGGCGGAGCAGCTCCGTGTTGGTGGCGCGGTGATATGGCAGCGTCAGCGCGCACGGCTCGTACTTCGGGTTGCAGACCAGCAACAGGACATTAAGCTCGGCCATCCGCCGCAGCGCCCCGGCGGTGATTGTCATGTCCTGCGCCGCCGCGACAATCACCGCCACATCCTCCACGGGCACCGTTTGCTCCGTGCCCTTGCGCGGGTCGCTGATGCGCAGTTGGTCAAGCTTGAGCCGGACCCGGAGGCCGGGGCTCAGCAGGTGAAGAATGTGGTAGCTCATAGCCGAGACAGCGGATGAACTCCGGCCAATAAGGCTGAATGCCGCTTTTGGGAAGCTGGAATGCGAGCTTGGCCTCGCTTCTATCGGCCACGTGCGGCGGAAGCAGCTTGACTTGTTGCTGTCCCATAACCAGCACGCGGTACTTGCCGGCAGGCGTTCCCGTGGCCAGCGGCTTCTTTAGTTCCACTACCTGCCCCTTGCGGATGATTGCCACTGGCTTTGCCCCCGGCGCCAAGGCGGCCGCGGCCAGGGGAGCGTCGTTTTTGCTGTAGGGAACAAAGACGGGCACAATTGCCTTGCCATCCTGCGCGGGGCACAGCCGCACTTCTTTGAAACCAGTGCGCTTGACATAGGCATGCGTGCCGGGGCTGAAGGGGGCGACGGCGCTGTCATCCTTCACGGAAATCAGCCGCACGCGGCGGATTGGAATCCGCACCCGCTCCGGCCAGTGAAAGGCCGGCGCCTGGTCGGCGCGCCACCGCTGGAAATGAGCGAAGCAGAGCCGGGTGGTAAAGCTGGCCGGCACACAGCCCTTGTTCCGCCTGAGCTCAGCCGCGAGGTCGCCGGCTTCCGCCGCATACCGTTCCCACGCGGCTTCGCAATACGCGGCAAAATCCCGGGGCCAGATACTGCCAAGGTTCTTTGGGGTGAGGCTCGTGAACTCCTCGCGGGCGACATAGGTGTCCTTGGCTTTGCGCGCATAGAGGGTGGTCGCGTACGCCTGCTGGTGATTGCTGCGGGACACGTGATGGCGCACCACGACCTTCCCCATTTCACGCTCGACGACCTTGTGCATCTCGCCCTCGCGGGGGAAGACGGGGTTGGCGGCTTTGCTGCGGAGCTTTTCGTCCTGCGTCCACCACCCGTGGTTGCCGCATTCGTCGGTTGCGCCATGCGTGCGGTGGGCCAGCCAGGGCAGCGTGCAGGCAATGACCATCGCATCCAGCGCGTGGTGGCGAAGGTCGCCGCGGTTTTTCTCGGCGAATTGCGCCTGCTCCTGCGGCGTCAATTCGTCCCAGCGTCTGCCGGGCGGCAACGGATGGAGAAGGTGGTTCAAGCCCCAGGCGCGGCGCAACCGGCTGGTGAGCTGCCCGTTGGTGACCTGAAACCGCAGGGCCGAGCTCTGGCGCTCGGGTGTCGGGTCGCGCCCGTCTTCGCCCAGCCAGCCGAGTTCCATCAGCGCGATGTGCCGGATCGCCCGGGCAATGTAGGCGGTGTGCTGGAGGTCGGCCCGCTGCTCGATCAGCTCCTCGGCGTCGGGGCGCAGAAATAGCTCGAGCTTGCGCCCCGCGAAGGTGTGTTCGGCGTTGCGTTTGAGATCGGGCCACAGGGCGGTGGCGTGGAAAGCGGCGTATGGCGTGCGATCCCCCTTCAGCTCGCGGTTGCACTTGATGTGCGCGACGGTCAAATTGAAGAACTCGTTGCAGTCCACCAGGGCCCGCGGCACCAGGTGCTCGATGTCGGCCCCGTGCCCCAGCTCTGTTCGCTTGATCATCTTCAGGCAGAACGGGCACCGCCCGCCCGCCTCCCGCCAGAGGCGGTAGCGCTGAATCGCCTTGTGCGAGGTGGACTCGCCAGCCGAGCTGAGCTGCCTCCGGGCATCGCTCCGTTCCTCGCGAAACCGCTCGTTGCGATTGTTCAGCTCATTCTTGGCTTTCCGGCCGAGCGCCAGGCTGCGCACCGCCTCCAGCACAATCATTTCCGGCGGGCCAAACCGGGCGCGCAGCCGGGCCAGCCGCTGCCGGAACAGGCTCAGCCGGTGCCGCACCAACGGGTGCTGGATGTCTGCCAAATAGCGGCCAATGGCCTGCGCGGTGCTTTCGCCGGGCCGCCGCAGGACAGGTTGCGGCGGGTCCACTCGCTTCCCGGCGGCGATGGCTTCGCGAATCATCTCCAGCGTGGGGGTTGAGTAGCGGGCGCGGCCTGCTCCCGCTTCTGGACAAAGGGGCTTTTGGTTTTCCACCAGGACGAAGTTGTCTTTGAACGGCGCGGCCAGTTTCTTGAGACGGGCCATTGTGACTTTACCCTTCCGCTTCCACTCGTTGCGCAAGTTCTCAACGAAGGCGGGGAAAGCGGTTCGCGGGTCCAGGGTTTGTCGCGTGGCGGCGTCG
The DNA here is from genome assembly GCA_964531815.1 of uncultured Verrucomicrobiota bacterium. GTDB lineage: Bacteria > Verrucomicrobiota > Verrucomicrobiia > Limisphaerales > UBA8199 > UBA8199. The sequence goes on along the minus strand of CAZHEW010000110.1, from coordinate 5,248 downwards.
AGCACGCGGAAATTCATCAAGGCCAGCTCCCACTGGGCCTGGGCGAAGGCTTGTTTGTTCTTGCGCACAACGTGGCGGGGGCGGCCCGCCGCATCGAGGGGCTGCAGTGAATCCAAAGCCGGCCCGCGATTGTCGAAGCGGGGCCAGCGCAGCCCCAGCACGCCGGGATTGCTCGAGCCCGCAGCATTGAAGAAGACGCGACAGCCTTTGACGGGGCGAGTGTCGCCATAGAGCAGCCAGTCGGACTTGGCAGCGAGCTGGGGAAACCTCGACTCCTGCGCTTTGAGGATAGCGAGGAACTCATCGCGCAGCATCTCGCGCGGCCAGTAGATTTTGCGGGCCCACTTTTCGGTGGGGCTCCGGCCGGCCTCCGCGTGGCGTTTGACCAGGAATTGGCAGGGATGCTGGCAACCGGCCTCGCTTGCCTGGCGCCGGATGTCTGCCACCGCTTTGAGAATTTCCCCTTCCTCGGCCTGGCTGGCGCCCGGTTTCTCCCCAGCCGCGGCGTCCTTGCCGGCCCACGGAACTCTGGCGTAGCCCCGGCGTTTGAAGAGATGTACCAGCGCCGCCTGCAGTTCCTCCGGTGTTACGGTGTCGCCGCGCAGCGCCCGGGCCCGGAGGGTAATCGGATCGTGCGGCTGGCGCAGCGGGCGGGGCAGGCCGAGTTTCTCGAGCTCCCGCGCAAACCACCGGCGGCGGTGTTTGCGACTGCGCAGCGTGCGGCGCTGGCGGCGCAAGCCGCGCCGGGTGCTGAGGTCGTTGGTCTCCTCGGGGCAGATCAGCACACCTGACTCCAGGAAAGTGTTGCCTTTCCGCACGGCGTGTCCGATGGAACCGGTGCCAACATCGAAGCCGAAGACCAGGCCGGAGCAGAAATCAGGCGGGGTCGAGGAGGAGAAGTTCATAATGTATTCGTGTTTCGTGTTCGGCCTTCCGGTACGCGCCCGCCGGCGTGGAGTCGTACAATCGACCGTCCAGCCTGTATACACAGGTCACGCGAGCGGAGGCAGGAACCAGCAAGGCCATGACGGATTTCCCTTTACGCTGGCTTGATTAATAGCAGGACTGCCAGGCAAACACAAGGTTTTTCGGCCCTGCCAGCGTCCAACCGGGCGCGAGTCCGGAGGTGCGGTGGGAAGCTTTTCAATAGTCCGAGCGGCCCGGCAAAGGCCAGCAAAGGCGCGGTTTTCATGCCGGTGGTCCGCGGGAATACGCCTCCGCGCAGCGTGCGGCGGCGCAGGGCAAAGCGGGTCCTGTCGGTTTTCCCTGGGGGCCGGGAAAGGGTTACTTGATCTTCTTGAGCAGGACTTTGGAGTTGCGGCCGCTCTGGTCGTATTTTTCGCGCCGGTTGGGGGGCAGGTCGTCGGGCGTGCCTTCGGCGAAGCCGCCTTTGGACTGGAACCAGGTGAAGGCCTGGGTGGAGAGAGCGATGAGTTCGCGGAGGCCCAGTTCGCGGGCTTTGTTCTCGACGAACTGGACGAGCTTGCGGCCAATGCCCTGGTTCTCGTGGGCGGAGTTGACGTAGAGGCAGGCCAGCTCGCCTTTGCCCAGCTCGGGCCAGGTGTGCAGGGCGACGCAAGCGACGGGGTTCTTGTCTATTTCGAAGATGTAATAGTCGGCAAGCTGCTTCTCGATGGTGGCCCGCGTGCGTTTGACCAGCTCCTCGGTTTCCACGGAGCCGCGGGTCAGGTTCAGGATGCTGCGAATGTCCTTCTTCAAGGCGCGGCGGATCTGCTGGAATTCGTTGCCGTAGATGAGCGTGCCGACGCCTTCGTTGGTGAAGACTTCGGCCAGCAGGCCCTCCTGCAGGGAGCCGTTGATGACGTGAACCCGGGGCACGCCGGCTTTGCAGGCGGCGGCGGCGTGGATGGCTTTGGACAGCAGGTCGGGATGGATGTCCGGCTTTTGGAGTGTCAGCACCGATTCGAGGTCGGAAAGGGGCATCTGCCGGATGACGCGATCCCCAACCCGGACGCCATCGTGGGTGGTGATGAACATGAGCTTGGCGGCTTTGAGCGCCTCGGCGGCGGCCAGCGCGACGCCGTCCGAGTTGACGCGGTAGGTCTTGCCCTCGCCGTCGAAGCCCAGCGGCGGCAGCACGGGGATGATGCCCTGGTCCAGGAGTTGCTGGAGCATCTCGGTGTCCACGCGCTCGACCTTGCCGGTGAAGAGCTGGTCCACGCCGTGGAGGATGCCGACGGGATGGGCGATGACGGCGTTGGTGCAGGCGGCGCGGAGATCGCTGGCCGAAAGGCCCTCCAGGATTTCGTGCGTGAGCCGGTTGGCGGCCGTCAGGGCGAGCTTGAGCGTGGCTTCGTCGGTGACGCCGGTCCCGTCGAGGTTCGAGGGGGTGAAGCGCTTTTCCGCGGCGAGCGCGCGAATCTGGGCGGAGGCGCCGTGCACGAGCACGATGCGGATGCTCAGGGAGCGCAGGACGGCAATGTCCACCAGGATGTTGGCGAAGTTTTCGTCGGTGACGATCGCCCCGTCCACGTTGATGACGAAGGCCTTTTCGCGGAATTGCGGGATGTAGCGCAGGATGCCCCGCAGGTCAGTGAGTTTCACGTTGGTTCAGGTGGGGTGAATTAGAGGGCCGCCGCCGCAGGCTTGGCCAGGGCGGTCTGGAGGGCTTCCAGGCAGCGTTTGTTTTCCCGGGGCGTGCCGACCGAGATGCGGATCCACTCGGGCAACTGGTAGCCGCCCATGGGCCGCACGATGACGCCCAGTTTCTGCATTTCGTGGAAGACACGCTGGCCATCGCCGACGCAGACGAGGATGAAGTTGGCCCGGGATGGAACGAATGGCAGTGCCAGCTTGCGGAAAGCCCGGCCGTAGAACTTAAGCCCGATCGAGTTCTTCCGGCGGGTCTTCTCGGCATGGGCGGTATCGTCCAGCGCCGCCAAAGCGCCTGCCTGGGCGATGGCGTTGACGTTGAAAGGCTGCCGAATCTTCTCCAGCTCGGCAATCAGGTCGGGGTGGCCGATGCCGTAGCCGAGGCGCAGGCCGGCGAGGCCATAGATCTTGGAGAAGGTGCGCATCAGGAGCACGTTCGGCTTCCGCCCGGCGCGAATCTCCGGCACGAGGTCGAGAGGTTGGTCAAGGAACTCGATGTAGGCCTCGTCGAGGGCGATAACGATGTTCGCCGGCACCGCGGCGATGAACCGGGCGAGGTCTTCCGGGCGCAGGGTGGTGCCGGTGGGGTTGTTGGGGTTGGCCACAAAGACGACGCGCGTGTTGGGGGTAATGGCCGCCAGCATGGCATCAAGGTCATGGCCATATTCGCTGGCGGGCACCACCACGAGCTTGCCGCCAAACATGGCGGTAACGATGGCATAGACGGCAAAGGAGTATTGCGACACAACCACCTCGGCCCCCGGCGAAATGAGCGCGTGCCCGAGGAACTCGATCACCTCGTTGGAGCCGTTGCCCAGGATCAGGTGGCCGGGCGTCACGCCGAGTTTAGCGGCGAGCTTCTGCTTCAGGTAGAAGGCGTTCCCGTCCGGGTAGAGGTTGGCCTGGGCCAGCGCCTTGCGCATGGCGGCCACGGCCAGCCGCGACGGGCCGAGGGGATTCTCGTTGGAGGCGAGCTTGATGATGTCAGCGGCGGACAGGCCGAGCTCGCGGGCGACCTCTTCGACGGGGCGGCCGGGCTGGTAAACCGGCACCGCCTGCAGGTTTGGGTTGGTGAGGTAGGGAAGCGTCACAACAATACCTGGCATTCTGGTTAAAGCCTCGAATGAGCCAATCGCCTTACCGGGGCTGCCGGGGCTGGGATTGCGTTTCTACTAACATGCGGGACCAAGTAAGCGGCGAGCGCGGGCATTATCAAGGAGAAAAGTGGCAGGGGTGGCCTGTTTATGCCGGGCTCTTCACGCTGGCCGGGTCAGCGCCCCGGCATCCTGCCCGCGCGCCGGGCTGTCCCGGCCAAACTACTCTGCCGGGGCGTCGAATACCGGGGCCCCGGCATTCGTCTCCTTCTGTGGCAACCGGCAATCAGGCTTGTCGCCGGGCGCCGGTTTGGCTTAACTATTGGAAAATGACGAACAACATGAATACCTCTCGCATCTCGCTGCGACGGCCGATGGCGCTGTCGTTGCTGTCTGGCCTTGCTATCGCTGTCTTGAATCTGCTCGTGACGCAAACCCTGCCGGCTGCCGACGGGGACAAGGTGCCGCTGGCGCTGAAGCTGCCGGCCCCCGCCTTCAAGGGCACGCCCAAGGACCTGCAACTCGGCCCCAACGTCGAGCCGCTCTCCGACAAGCCCCGCCCGCCGATGATGGTTCCCGCCGGCCTGAAGAACATCGCCGCCGGCAGCAAGCTGACGGGCAGCGACAAGAATGCCACCAGCGACATTCTCGCCAAGATCACCGACGGCGACAAGGATGCCTCCGACCAGAGCATCATCTTCATGCGCAAAGGCACGCAGTGGGTGCAACTGGATTTCGGCAGCGCCCAGGAGATCTTTGCGGTGGTGATCTGGCACGCGCACAACATGGCCAAGGTCTATCACGATGTGATTGTGCAGGTGGCCGATGACGCGGACTTCATTGAGAACGTGCGCACCGTGTTCAATAACGACGCGGACAACACCTCCGGCCTGGGCGTCGGCACCCACCGCGAGTATTTCGAGACCTACGAAGGCAAGCTCATTGATGCCAAGGGCGTCAAAGCCCGCTACATTCGTTTCTATTCCAAGGGCAGCACCGAGAGCGCCCTGAACGAGTACACCGAATTGGAAGTTTTCGGCCGCCCAGCCAAGTAGGCGGCGGTGCCCGCGGATGGCGCGCATGACACGCGAAATCCGAGTTCGGCGAGCCAGTTGCAGAATTCGCGCGGGGCGGGGAGTCGCTCGTTGTGTCACCCCGCCCCAGGCACACGGTCGAGGCGCGTTCCACCGCTTCCGCGCAACTCCCCTGGGTGAGGGCCGCGGCGGGGCGCGTCCCTGCCGGGTTTTGGAGGAACGCGGATGAGCCGGGGCACCGGACTATTGGTTGTGGCCCTGGCAGCGCTGGCACTGGCGCTGTGGAGCCTTGCCCCGGACCAGCGTCCCCTGCACAACGACGAGGCCGTCAACGGCGTCAAGTTCGGGCAGCTTTGGTCGGGCCAGGGCTATCGTTACGACCCAAACGAACACCACGGCCCGTCGCTCTACTACGCCACTCTGGCTGTCAGCCGCCTCACCGGCGCGCCGGCGGACTGCGACTCCTTGACCGAGAGCCGGCTCCGGTTCACCACGGTTCTCTTTGGC
>CAZHEW010000109.1:0-8993 GCA_964531815.1 uncultured Verrucomicrobiota bacterium | reverse complement strand
CGCCGCCTGTTGCAGGATCGCCTTGATCTCGGCCACGCTCGGCACCTTGCCCGTCACCTTGATCGTACCGTTGACCGCCAGCGCCGGCGTCATCATCACGCCCAGCGCCATGATCTGCTTCAGGTCCGTCACCTTGTTGATCTCGGCCGTCACGCCGAGTTCCTTCACCGCCTGTTCCGTGAACTGCGCCAGCGTCTTGCACTTCGCGCAGCCCGGTCCAATTACGAGGATATTCATAGTCAGTTGCTTTGTTTGCTTGTTTCTTGCGCTTCGAGATTCACACTCCACGCATCACATCTCACGCCTCGTCCGTCAGCCGAACAAGGCCCCATAAACCAGTCCTGTCAACGTCGCCATCACGATCACCAACGCCACATAGACCACCGTCTTCTTCGTGCCCAGGATGCTTCGGAGCACCAGCATGCTCGGCAGGGACAAAGCCGGTCCCGCCAGCAACAGCGCCAGTGCTGGCCCCTTGCCCATCCCCGCCCCGATCAACCCCTGCAGAATCGGCACCTCGGTCAGGGTTGCGAAGTACATGAACGCGCCCACCACTGAGGAAAAGAACGTGGCCAGGAACGAATTCCCACCCACCGACCGGCTCACCCACTCCGATGGCATCAGCCCTTCGTGTCCGGGCCGCCCCAACAATATCCCCGACACAAATACGCCGCCGATCAGCAGCGGGAATATTTGCTTCCCCAGGCCCCATGTCGCGTCCAGCCACTCCCGCCCCTCGCCCCCGCTCCGCGCGCACAGCACCGCCAGCCCCGCGCAGCCGACGATGAACGGAATCAGCGGCTCATGCGGAAACGCGAAGCTCAGGATTGCCACAGGCGCCGCCGCCAGCGCCAGTTCCTTCCATTTGAAACCAAACCACAGCCCCAAAGACAGCCCGAGCCCCGCCGCAAACGCTCCCGCCACCGGCCATTTCCAGGCGTAGATCGCCGCCCACAACCCCGTCGGCTCCGCTGGCTTGCTCCAGTTCGCGAACACCAGCACTCCCACCATCGAGGCGAAAAACCACACCGTCTGCCACAGCGGACGCCGGACCTCTGCCTCGGGCATTGCCGCCGCCGCCTCGACTTTGGCCTGCTCCTCGCGCCGGAACACCAGGTGCATCGCGAACCCCACGACCACGCTGAACCCCACCGCCCCAATGGCCCGTGCCGCCCCCAATTCCAGCCCGAGCACCCGCGCCGTCAGCACAACTGCCAGGACGTTGATCGCCGGCCCCGAATACAGAAAAGCTGTCGCCGGCCCCAGCCCCGCCCCCCGCATCCAGATCCCGCCGAACAGCGGCAGCACCGTGCACGAGCACACCGCCAGGATCGTCCCGGACACCGATGCCACGCCGTAAGCCACCGCCTTGTTCGCCTTTGGCCCCAGGTAGCGCATCACCGACGCCTGGCTGACAAACGCGCTGATGCCCCCCGCGATGAAGAGCGCCGGGACCAGGCACAGCAGCACGTGCTCCTGCGCGTACCACTTCGTCAATTCCAGCCCCTCCTTCAGCGCGTTGTCGAACCGCGGCACCCCCACCGGCAGATAAAACAACAACACGAACACCGCGACGAACCCGCCGAGCACCTTCAGCTCCCGGCCCAGCGTCCCATCCCCGGCTTTGAACGCGATGCCATTCATCCGCAACAACACTTCGGCGCTGGCTTCCTGGCCGTCACTTCCAGGCTGGTGATGTAGTCGCCCGGCCCGGCCCCTGGGGGCAGGCTCGCGATGATCTTCGCGTAGAGCGGGTCCTGCCCGTCCACCATGCGATCAACGTAGCCCGGCTTCGGGGTCAGCACGATGTCCGTCAGCCCCGCCTCGCGGGCCATCCGCCCGGTCTCGGACACCAGCACCGCCCCAGCTACGCATCCCACCAGCGCCTCGACGCTTTCCAGAATGGCCGGCGGCAGCGGCTTGAACAGCGCCAGGTCCGACACCGCCAGCCGCCCGCCCGGCTTGAGCACCCGCGCCATCTCCCGCCACACCTGCGGCTTGTCCGGCGACAGATTGATCACGCAGTTGGAAATGACCACATCCACGCTCGCGTCGGCCACGGGCAAATGCTCGATCTCTCCGAGCCGGAACTCCACGTTGTCCAGGCCCGTCCGCTGCCGGTACGTTGCAAAGTTCCTGCGGGCCCTGGTCAGCATCTCCGCCGTCATATCCACTCCAATGACCCGCCCGGCTGCCCCAACTTTCGGCCCGGCAATGAACGCGTCGAACCCCGCGCCGCTGCCCAGGTCCAGCAAGACCTCGCCCGGCCGAAGCGTTGCCACCGCGCCGGGGTTTCCGCACGAAAGTCCGATGTTCGCCCCGCCGGGCAGCGCGGCCAGTTCCGCCTCCGTGTAGCCGATATGCCTGGCCAGCGCATCCGCCTCCTCCGCCGGCATCCCGCAACAGCAGCTCGACGTCCGCCGGGCGCCGCCCGCTTCAGCTATCTCGGCGTAGCCCGCCCGCACCTTTTCTCGGGTAATCTCCGCGTTCATTGCCTTCTTCATGTTCATCTGCGTTCGTCTCCTGATGGGATTACCTTTCGCGCCCTTCACAATTCAGATTCTCAGGCAATCCTTCCGCAAACCGCCGAATCTCATCCCGCACCCTCCGGTAAACTGCCAGTTTCGTTTCCCCGTCCGGCATGTCCTTCGTCAGCTTCGGCGGGTCCTCAAAGCCAACGTGTATCTTCTTGGCGTTGCCCGGGAATGCCGGGCAGTTCTCATCCGCGCGCGCGCACACCGTCACCACGCAATCAAACTCCACCGGCCCGATCTCCGCCGACGTTTTGGAATACTGCCTCGAAATATCCACCCCGGCCTCAGCCATCACCTTGACCGCGTGCGGGTCCATTCCACGCTTTTCAATGCCGGCGGAGCAGGCCTCAACCAGGTCGCCCTTAAGCGCCCGTGCCCAGCCCTCGGCCATCTGGCTCCGGCACGAATTCCCGGTGCAGAGAAACAGCACCCTCAATTTTCGCACATCCGCTTGCATAACACGCTCACGTCCAGGGCGAGCACCTTCTTGAGCCGCCTGGCGTCCGCAGCGACCCGCTCGTTCCCGGCCAGCGATCGCCGCACCCACGCCACCGCCTCCCGCGCCGCCGTCGGCGCGTCTTTGCCCGGCAGCGAGTAATACATCCAGCGCCCCTCCTTGCGCGCGTTTACCAGCCCCGCCTGGTAGAGCACGGACAGATGCTTGGACACCGTGGACATCGCCAGCCCCATCAGCTCGGTGAGCTGGCACACGCACACCTCGCCCCCCTGGAGCGCCATCAGAATCCGGAGCCGGTTCTCGTCCGCCAGCGCCTTCGTGACATTCAGGAAGTCTTTCATCGCACTTTCTCAATTCGCCAACAAACGAAATATGCCCGAACCTGCCCGCCTGGTCAAGCCCCCGGCGGGACGCGCGCGCCCCCTGACCGCATCGTTACGGCCGGGGTGGACAAACCGTTCCACCCTGTCCAGCGCGTCCCCGGGCTGCTCCCCATCGCCGTTCCCCGGCCGGCAAGTCGGTTGCCGCTATCCTGCCGGGTGAATAGCGCCCTCTTCCATGGTTCGAACGGTCCAAGCGGGGCAGGATGCCCGCGGCCTCGCAGGTGTGAAATGCTAAGTTGGCCAATTCCAAGCAGTTGCGGCCTGAATCTACTCTACGTGACATTTGCGGCCTGTGGGGCTGGGTGACGTCCACAGGGACTGCGGGGGGAGTGGAGAGGGCGCAAGAGGTGGCCCGCGGAATGCTTGTCAACAGGCATGAGCGCGATCGTTTATCGAGCGAGCCGGAAGAGTGGCGATTACGTCAAGAGGGTGGTGGTTCCCTCCAACCACTCGGAAGAGCCTCACTTCGGACTGGTGGATGGGGTGGTGCTCAGTTTTCTGCTGCTTTGCGTTGGCGGGCTGGTCTGCCTGCTGGCCCTGGGTTGAGGGGAGCGGCGGATTGAGCCTGCCAGAGAGGGGCTAGCGTTTGTGCGAGTCCTTGGGCGAGCGGACTGGCATGGCCGGGCCCGGCGGGGCCGGGGCGTTGGTTTCCCTGGCGCGGAATGCGGAGCGGAGGAGCCAGTGGCGTTTGAGGCCCTGGATGAACGTGTCGGCATCCACAATGGCGCGGGAGATTTCACTGAGAATGTTGGTATTGGCCTGGACTTGGCCGCTGAGGCTGCTGGTGAGGTCGGCGAGGTTGTCGAGGGAGCGGCCCAGGTTTTCGGCCAGGGCGGTGAGGTTGGTGTCGGCCCGGGCGATGGCGGCATCGGTGGTTGCGAGCGCGTCCTCGATCTGGCGGTTGATGTTGGTGGAGAAGAGCCACTCGCCCAGCGCGCCGGGCTGATCGAGGCGGGCCGTGATGGCGGTAAGGTTGCTGACGGCGGGCCGCGCGTCGAGGGTCACGACGTTCAGGTTTGAGGTGAGGCTGGCGCTGTTTGACAGCACGGCGGCGAGCTGGTTGGTCAGCTGCAGGATATTGGGCAGCGCGCGCTCGACTTCTTCCATGAGCTTCTCGAGTCGTTCGGTGACGGCGGCCGATTCATCCGGCACCAGGGGGTAGGGCTTGGTTTTGCGGGTGTAGGGGGCGTAGCGGCCTTCGTGGTCGTTCCAGATGCCGGTCATGAACTTCCGCTCCTCGGAGGTGTTCATGATGATCAGGTTGGTGCAGGCGTTCAGAGCGGAGGGCGGCACATCGGCCAGCGGCGTTTTGGCTTTGGCCAGCAGGTTGGTGCCGCTCTCATCCCAGATTTCCTGCGCCAGGAGCCATGGGGCGAGGTCCGGCAGGGCGCGCGCCTCGGCCGGCCTGATGTCGCGCAGCGGGTGAAAGACGTAGGTCGGGTAGCCGCCGGAGCCTTTGGTGACTTCCAGAATGCGTTTGCCGAGCAGGTCGGCGGTGGTGATCTTGGCCCGCGACCCCTGGGTCCAGAGGTAGCCGTAGTAGGGATCCTTGATCTCGAACTCGACGTAGATGTTGTGGTAGAACTCCTCGGGCGGCATCGGATCCATGCGGGTGATCTGGCCGACGGCCAGCCCCATGAGCATCACGGGGTCGCCGACTTTGAGGCCGGTGGCGCGGTCGGTAAAGGTGTAATAGGGGGCCTTGGTGAGAAACCACCCTTTGCGCTCGGCGGTGTGATAGACGTAATAGACAAAGCCAAAGGTCAGCAGCGCCATCGCCAGGGCCACAAACCAGCCCACGAGCCGTTCCATGCGGCTGAGGCGTGTGCGCAACTGCGGTGTTAGGTCCTGGAGCGCCATTCCGGCCTTTGATTACTCGGTTTGTGTTCCATCCGTCAACAACTCCCGCACGAGGTCCCTGTTGGCGGCCGCCAGTTGGGTCCAGTCGCCCAGCACCCGGAGGCTGCGGTCGCGCAGGAGCGCGAATTGCCGCGCGTGGCCTTTCCAGCGCCGGAAATCCGCGGTGGTGACGACCAGCGTCACGGGCCGGTGCTGCATGAGGGGATGGCCCCGGGAGAGTTGATCCAGAAAGGCGAGCCACCAATTGGCCTGCCGCGGGTCCACGCCGCCGAGCGGGTTGTCCGCGAGCAACACTTCGGGCTGGAGCGCCAGCGCGCGGGCCAGGCCGGCGCGTTTGCGCCAACTGTAGCCGACCGCGCCCGGAAGGCTCTCCGCCCAGGGCTCCAGTTCCAGGCACGCCAGCACCTCGTCCACTGCGGCGGCGGCCTCGGCCCGGCTCAGGTTGTGGTGGTAGCGCAGCGGCAGCGCAATGTTCTCCGCGAGGGTGAGGTGATTAAACAACTGGCCCCCGTCGAACAGGAGGCCGAGGCGCAGCCGTGTCTTCAGGCGGGCATCCTCGAAGATGGGCATCGGCTCGCCGAAGAAGCGGTACTGGCCCCGCTGCGGCGGCATCACGCCGCCGGCGAGCATGAGGAAATCGCTCTTGCCCGCGCCTTGCAGCCCCCCTACGGCCCAGTATTCGCCGGCGCGGACGGTCCAGTTGACGTTCTCGGCGACCAGGATCGCCGGGTCATGCAGGGTGCCGATCGCCACGTCGGTCATCTCGATCGCCGGCGCTCCGGCCTGGCCTGGGAGCGGGTGCGTCATGTCGTGAGGTAGATGATGATGAACAGGGCGTCGAGCAGGACGCACGCGATCACGCTCTGGGCCACGGCGGCCACGGTGGCGCGGGACACTTCTTCCAGGCGCAAGGGCTGGGCCAGGCCGTGGTAGCAGGTCACCAGGGCGATGATGCTGCCGAAGCAGAAGGTCTTGATGGCCAGCAGGGCGAAATCCAACCCGCTGAGGGCGCCAGCCAGTTGGCGGACATAATCGCCGGGGCGCAGCGGCACATCCTGCACGAACGCCCAGAGATAACCGCTGAACAGGGCGCCAAGGATCAAGTACACCGTCAGCGCAAAGACGCCCAGCGCCATGCCCAGCACGCGCGGCACCACCAGGTAATGCACCGGGTCAATGCCCAGCGCCTCGAGCGCCTCGACCTCCCCCATCGCCCGGGCGGTGCCCAGTTCAATCACGTTGGCCGTGCCGACGCGCGCCAGCACCAGCAGCGCCGTCACCAGCGGCCCAAGCTCGCGCACCACCACCACGACCATCACCGTGCCCAGGAAGTTGATGGCGCCGACGCGCGTGAGCCAGGAAACGGTCTGGCCGATGACCACCAATCCCAGCGCCGCTGACATGAAGAGGAACATGGGCATGAGCCGCAGGCCGGCGCGGGAGGCTTCCTGGAAGACGAGCGGACGGATCACCCGGCGCGCGACGCGGAAGCGGCTGATCATCACGCCCAACGTGATCAAGGCAAACGCGCCGATGCCCTGGAGCGTCAGCAGCAAGCGGAACAGCATCCGGCCCAGGTATCGGGTCAGCGACCGCGGCAGCGGCAGGCGCAGCAGCCACAGGCGCGCGCGGGAGGCGCCGAGCGCACTGGCATTTCCCTTTTCCACGCCGACAGCGTAGGATTGGCAGAGGCGCCCGGTCAAAGCTGATTTTGGGGATTGGAAACTGCCGCGCAAGCAGAGATGATCCGGCAGTCAGTGACCAAACGCATGCCGTCGCACTGGAGCCAACGAACATGATTGCCCGCGTAACCCTGGAAATCGCCCTCCGTAAGGAGTTCGACTACGCCATCCCGCCCGAGCTGGCGGACCAGGTGGAGGTCGGAACCCGGGTGCAGGTGCCGTTCGGGCCGCGCAAGGTGATGGGGTGCGTGACCGGGCTGGCGGAGGAGTCGGCACAGGCCCGGCTCCGGCCCATCCTCAAGGTGATCGGGGCGCAGTCGCTGGTGACGCCCAGGATTCTGAAGCTGGCCCGGTGGATCGGGGATTACTATTGCTGCGCGGCGGAGACGGCGTTGAAGAGCGTGCTGCCGGAGGCCGTCCGCCGCGAGCAGGCGAACTGGCGCGAGCGGCTCCATGTGCGCATGGCGCCGGCCGCCGGGGAGTTGCCCAAGCTGCCGCGGCGGCAGCGCGAGGTGTGGGAGATTGTGCGGGAGCGGCGCGAGTTGCCCCTGCGGGAGCTGCTGGTGTTGGGGAAGACCACAGCGGGGACCGTGCGCCGGCTGGAGGACCGGGGCCTGGTCAGGATCACCGCCGAAATCGCGGAGCGAGACCCCTATGCCTTCGAGCATATCCTGCCGACGCAACCGCTGGCGCTGAACCCGGCGCAGGCCGAGGCGCTGGCCGCCATCAAAGACGCGATGCGGGGAAGTCCAAAGGCGGACCCGGGCGTTGAAGGCGCGGGCGGCGGACCCGCTGAACCATCATCCCCCCCGGGCGCCCCGGCGGCTCCGGCCACACCCCGGGCGGCGACGTTTCTGCTGCACGGCGTCACGGGCAGCGGCAAGACGGAAGTGTATCTGCAAGCCATTGCGCACGCCCTCGATCAGGGCAAGGGGGCGGTCGTGCTGGTGCCGGAGATCTCGCTGACGCCGCAGACGGTGGAGCGTTTCAAGGCGCGGTTCAGCTCAGGGCCGCTGCAAACGCTGGTGGCGGTGTTGCACAGCCATTTGTCCGCCGGAGAGCGGCACGACGAATGGCACAAGATCCGGCAGGGGCGGGCGCGGATCGCGATCGGCGCGCGCTCGGCGATCTTCGCGCCGGTGGAGCCGCTGGGGCTGATCATCGTGGACGAGGAGCACGAGCACACCTACAAACAGGAAGAGGCGCCCCGCTACAATGCGCGCGATGTCGCGATTGTGCGCGGCCAGATGGAAGGGGCGGTCGTGGTGCTCGGCTCGGCGACGCCGTCGCTGGAGAGCTACTACAACTGCGCCCGGGGCAAATACCGGCTGCTGAAGCTGCCGGAGCGGGCCGACGACCGGAAGATGCCTTACGTGCGCGTGGTGGACATGCGGCAGACCGCGCGCGCGGAGAAGGGGATTCCCATCTTCTCGCCGCAGCTCAAGGAGGCGATCGCCAGGCGGCTCGAGCAGAAGGAGCAGGTCATCCTGTTTCTGAACCGCCGGGGCTACTCCAGCTCCCTGCAATGCCCCCTGTGCGGCTTTGTCGCCGAATGCCCCAACTGCAGCGTCTCGCTGACTTACCACCGCCATGAGCAGAAACTCTGTTGCCATATCTGCGCTCATGTCGAACCGGTGCCCGCCGCCTGCCCGAAGGCGAATTGCCGCAACCCGGCGATCCGCTTCGCCGGCCTGGGCACGCAGAAGGTCGAAGCCGCGCTGGCTAAACTCTTTCCGCAGGCGCGCACCGTGCGCATGGATTCCGACGCGCTGAAACGCAAGGAGGATTACCGCCGCATCCTGGGCGATTTCCGCACCGGCAAGATTGACATTCTCGTCGGCACGCAAATGATCGCCAAGGGCCTGCATTTCCCCAACGTCACACTGGTCGGCATCATCTACGCCGACCTCGCCCTGCATCAGCCGGACTTCCGCGCCGGCGAGCGGACCTTTCAACTGCTGACGCAGGTGGCCGGACGCGCGGGCCGCGGCGACATTGAGGGCGAGGTTTTCGTCCAGGCTTTCACGCCCTTTCACCCCGCCATCCAGTTCGCCCGCCGGCATGACTTCGAGGGCTT
>CAZHEW010000108.1:4619-9016 GCA_964531815.1 uncultured Verrucomicrobiota bacterium | reverse complement strand
GATCTCGGCGAAACTGTAACGGCGGTGAAGATGCCGCCTGCCCGCAGTAGGACGGGAAGACCCTATGCACCTTTACTGTAAGCTCGTATTGTGTCTTGATTAATCATGCGTAGCGTAGGTGGGAGACTTTGAAAGGGGAGCCTCGGTTCCCGTGGAGTCGCAATGTGAAACACCACTCTTGGCTAATTAGGATTCTAACCTCACTCTGTCAACCAGATGAGGAACAGTGCGTGCGGGTCAGTTTGACTGGGGCGGTTTCCTCCGAAAGAGTAACGGAGGAGCGCTAAGCTTGGCTCAGCATGGTTGGCAACTATGCGTCGAGCGTATGGGTAGAAGCCAGGTTAACTGTGAGACTCACAAGTCGAGCAGGTGCGAAAGCAGGCCCAAATGATCCGACGGTTTAATGTGGAATTGCCGTCGCTCATCGGACAAAAGGTACGCTAGGGATAACAGGCTGATCGAGTCCAAGAGTTCATATCGACGACTCGGTTTGGCACCTCGATGTCGACTCGTCGCATCCTGGGGCTGGAGAAGGTCCCAAGGGTCCGGCTGTTCGCCGGTTAAAGCGGCACGCGAGTTGGGTTCAGAACGTCGTGAGACAGTTCGGTCCTTATCCACTGTGGGCGCAGGAAACTTGAGGGGTTCCAACCTTAGTACGAGAGGACCGGGTTGGACGCACTTCTGGTGTGGCAATTGTCGCGTCAGCGGCATCGTTGCGTAGCCATGTGCGGAAGAGATAAGCGCTGAATGCATCTAAGTGCCAAGCTCATCCCAAGATAATGTTTCCCGGACCGCAAGGTTCCTAAAGACCCCCGGTAGACCACCGGGTTGATAGGTTAGGCGTGCAAGCGGAGTAATCCGTTTAGCGGACTAATACTAATCGGTCGTGCGGCTTGATCGCTTCTTTCCCTTCTTTGAGGGGCAAGAGCGATTTCAACTCGCGAATTGTAATCCTAATATTCTCCTGTGTGCAGTTTTCAGAGAACCCGCCGAGGGCGGCGGTGTTCCTTGTGATTTTTTGGTGGCTTTGAAGCTGTGGTCCGACCCGTTCCCATTCCGAACACGGCCGTCAAACACAGTCTTGCCGATGGTAGTGGTTTTATAGACTCCGCGAGAGTAGGTCGCCGCCAGTTTTTCTAAAAAAAGCCGAAGCCCCGATAACGGGCTTCGGCTTTTTTGTCGCGTTGGGTGACGACGTGGGGGGGTAGGGTTCGGAGTAGGCGGAATGGGGAGCAGCAGAATTGGCGCGGGGCGGATATAGCGGCCAACGGGCGCAGAGCTTTGAACTGCGGCGTCCAATCATTAGTTGCGCCGGGCCGGTTTAGGGTTATGTTGTCAGCATGGATTGGCAACAGTTGGTGTCGTTGGCAATCGTTGCGTCCGCGGCAGCTCTGCTGCTCGGGAGCCGGTTTCGTCGGCGCAAATTCTGTTTTGAGCGCGAGCCGCATTGCGGTTGCGCTAATTGCCTGGGCTTCTCTCGCCCAGGCTCAATTGTTTTTCGCACGCGCAAGGGGGAGCGCCCGGAAGTGCGGTTAAGAACGAGATGAGAAACGCCCTTGTGGAATCCCAATCGCTGGGGTATAACTCCGTTCGCTGGACATCGCCATGTGCAAAGTCAGTTCCTCGGTGCATTTTGTAACCCGCTCCTCCACGGGCGGCCAAACAGAACTTGTTCGGGCGCATTGGGTGCCCAACACAGATGTTTACACCACCGACAGCGGGCTGGTGGTGAAGGTTGAGCTGGCGGGGATGCGCAGCGAGCACCTGGAGATCACGGTGGAGGGAAACCGCCTGCGTATCACGGGCAACCGGCCGGATGGGTGCCGGGCTGCCAAGTGCAGCTTTCTGGTCATGGAGATCAGCTACGGCCCATTCGAAAGCCTGCTGGAGCTGCCGGCGGGCTACGATTTGAGCCGGGCAAAGGCGGCTTACCTGAACGGCTTTTTGCGGATTGATGTGCCGTTGGCGCAACGGCAGATGAAACATTCCAAGGTGCTGGTTGCCGAGGGGAATTGACCTCTTGCCTGAACTTATCTCAGGGCATCGGCATCTAAACCCTTAGATGGCTTAATGATGACGTCGCCCGATACGGAATTTATCAGCATCCTCGGAGCTGCCGGCAGCCCGGAGGCGCCCGCGCGCGTCTCGTCCAGCTCCCTGCCGGAGGTCCTGCCGATCCTGGGGTTGTCGGATATTGTGGTTTTCCCAGGAATGGTGGCGCCGCTGCTGGTGGAGACCTCGCAGAGCATCAAGCTCATTGACGACGTGGTGGGCGGGAACCGTCTGCTGGGCCTGGTGCTGCAGCGCAACGCGGAAGCGGAGAATCCGCTGCCGCACGAGATGCACGAGGTCGGCTGCGCGGCGCGCGTGCTCAAGATGCTCAAGTTTCCGGACAACACGGTGCGCGTGCTGGTGGAGGGGCTTTGGCGGATCCGGCTGAAGGAATACTCCACAACCGAGCCGTATCTGTGCGCCAAGCTCGAGCTGATGCGGGACCAGAAGGAAGATTCCGTGGAGCTGACGGCGATGATGCGCAACGCGCAGAGCCAGTTCCAGGAGATTATCAAGCTTTCGCCAGCGTTGTCCGAGCAGATCAAGATTGCGGCGCTCAACACCGAGGACCCGGGGCACTTCGCGGACCTGATCGCGGTCAATCTCAACCTGAGCCTGGAGGAGCGGCAGAGGCTGCTTGAAACCAGCTTGGTCAAGGAGCGGCTGACGCGGCTGCTGCCGATGCTCAACCGCGAGCACGAGGTGCTCACGCTGAGCTCCAAGATTCAAAGCGACGTGGCGACTTCCATCTCGAAGACGCAGCGCGATTTCTTCCTGCGGGAACAGATGCGGGCGATCCAGCGCGAGCTGGGCGAGTCCGACCCGAACGCGAGCGAGATCCGCATCTTGCGTGAGCGGATCGAGCAGACCCCGCTGCCGGACGAGGCGAAGAAAGTGGCGACCCAGGAGCTGGAGCGGCTCCAACAGATGCCGCCAGCGGCGGCGGAGTACGGCGTCAGCCGCCATTACCTAGACTGGATTTTGAGCCTGCCGTGGATGAAGGAGACGGAGGACAAGATTGACCTGGCGGAAGCCGAGCGGATTCTAAACGAGCAGCATTACGGGCTGAGCAAGGTTAAAGACCGGCTGTTGGAGTTCCTTGCGGTGATCAAGCGGCGGAAGCAGATCAAAGGCCCGATCCTGTGCCTGGTCGGCCCGCCCGGCGTGGGCAAGACCTCGCTGGGCCGGAGCGTGGCTGAGGCGCTTGGGCGGAAGTTTGCGCGCATCTCGCTGGGAGGGATGCGGGACGAAGCGGAGATTCGGGGGCATCGGCGCACCTATGTGGGCTCACTGCCCGGGCGGATCATCCAGACCCTGAAGCGCGTCGAGAGCCGCAACCCGGTGATCATGCTCGATGAGCTGGACAAGGTGGGCGCGGACTTCCGGGGCGACCCGGCGGCGGCGCTGCTGGAAGTGCTTGATCCGGCGCAGAACAACACCTTCACCGATCACTACCTGGATTTGCCGTTCGACCTGTCCCGCGTATTGTTTCTGACGACCGCCAACTGGCTTGAGCCGGTGCATCCGGCGCTGCGGGACCGGCTCGAGGTAATCGAGCTGCCCAGCTACACGGAATCCGAGAAGCTGCAGATCGCCAGGCGTTACCTGGTACCGCGCCAGTTGGAAGAGCACGGGCTGGCCAGGAAGGAAGTGCGGATTCCCGACGCCACCTTGCGGCGGGTCATCCACGATTACACGCGCGAGGCCGGGGTGCGGCAGTTGGAACGGGAGATTGCCGCCCTGACGCGCAAGGCAACCCGGCGCCTCGTGAGCGATCGGCAGTTGTCCAAACCGCTGGTTATGGGGCCCGATTCGCTGAAGACTTACCTGGGGGCGGCACGCTTCGTCAACGAGACGGCGGAGACGATCAAGGAAGTGGGCATTGCAATCGGCCTGGCGTGGACGCCCGTGGGCGGGGAAATCCTGTTCATCGAAGCGACGCGAATGCCGGGCAAGGGAAATCTGCTGCTGACCGGCTCGCTGGGCGAAGTGATGAAAGAGAGCGCGCAGACGGCAGTAAGCTACCTGCGCAGCCAGGCCAGGATGCTGAACATTGACCTGTCAGATTACTCCAGTTACGACCTGCACATTCACGTGCCGGCCGGCGCGACGCCCAAGGATGGGCCCAGCGCCGGTGTGCCGTTGGTGGCGGCGCTCGCGTCATTGCTGACACGGCATCGGGTGCGCTCGGACGTGGCGATGACCGGGGAGATCAGTCTGCGCGGGCGCGTGCTGCGGGTGGGGGGCATCAAGGAGAAAGTGCTCGCGGCGGCGCGCTTTGGCCTCAAGCAGATGATTTTGCCGGAGCAAAACCGGGGAGACTGGAGCGAAGTGCCGGAAGAAGT
>CAZHEW010000108.1:2597-4519 GCA_964531815.1 uncultured Verrucomicrobiota bacterium | reverse complement strand
CCGGTTCGAGATCTTCTGCACCCCGACCAATTGGGTAAGCGCTTACGAAACGCTCCCCTCACCGGACGAACCGGGCGGGGTCAGACTGACGATCACCCGCGCGGCTCAGCGGCCCAACCGGTACGAGTTGCTCGACCCGGCGGGAGCCGGTCGCGCCTCCTCCGCCGCGAAGGAATTGACGGCGGACGAGACGATGCTGCCTTTTGCCGGCTCCGACTTCTGGGTCGCCGACTTGGGGTTGGAGTTTCTGCACTGGCCGCGTCAGCGGGTGCTCAAATATGAGATGCGGCACGGCAAATCCTGCAAAGTGCTGGAAAGTGTCACCTCACAGCCCGTTCCAGGCGGCTATGCCCGCGTGGTATCCTGGTTCCTGATCGAGAGTCCGCACGGCCTCGTTCATGCCGATGCGTACGACGCCAGGGGCGGCCTGCTCAAACGTTTCGACCCGAAAAACCTTGAGAAGGTGGAGGGCGAGTATCAACTGGAGGAGATGGAAATCCGGAACCGGCAAACCGGGTCACAGACGTGGATCAAGTTTAACCTGGGGCGGGAGTAAAGGGATAGAAGGCGATTGGTGATGCGACCCTGCTGAACAGCGCTCGCCCCCTCGCCATGTCGCCGCCACCCCAATCCTTGGCGAACTGGGAAGACTGCTCGCCAAATGGTGAGGCTGGTAGGGCGAGTACTCCGCTGCGCGATGCCGCTCTCGCATTAGTCCAAACGGCCCACAGCGGAGTGCGGGCCCTGCCTTCGCCAAGGATTGGGGGCGCCGCCACTATTCCTCGTGACATCAATCGCAGCGCCCTGTCATAATCGTTAATGAGCAGTATCGTGAGCGAGTCACTGGCAGAACGTGAGTGTCCGGACGCGCCGCAAGCCGGGCTGGGATCGTCCGCATTTGCTGACCTGTACAGCGAGCACAGCCGCTCTATTTACTATTTATGCCTGAGGCTGCTGCGTGATCCCGACAAGGCGGAAGACGCGACCCACGATGTTTTCCTGAAAGCGTTTCGCAAAATGGGCCAGTTCCGCGGGGAGTCCTCGTGGCGCACCTGGCTTTATCAGATTGCGATCAACCATTGCCGCAACCTGCTGGCAGCGTGGCAGGAGCGGCACTTGTTGAGCAACGCGGACGAGGCAGTCTGGGAGAATGCCGCGGCCCAAACCGATTCGCCTCTGCGCGTTCTCGAAACGAAGGAACTGGGCGAGCGCATCCAGAAAGCGCTCGATGGTCTGCCCGCGGAATATAGGCTGCTGCTGCTGCTGGTGGCCGATGAAAGACTAAGCTATGAACAGGTTGGCGCGCTGACGGAGCAGTCCGCCGATGCGGTTAGAGGGAAGCTGCATCGCGCCCGCAAAGCCTTCACCGTCCTGTTTCAGCAAACCGACTGAGGCCGAGACATGAAACCACAGAGCAAACTAGTTTCACAGGAACAGGACCAGCTTGAGGCCCGGCAACAGCAACAGCAGGCCGCCTCCCCGCAGGAATTCGCCAGCGTGGAGGAAATGCTGCGGCACGACGCGCTGCACACACCCGTGCCGCCGACCATCGCGCATCGGCTGGAGGAGTCAGTTCGCGGATTACCCCCTCCGCCCGCTCGCGCCTGGTGGCGGCGTTTCTTTGGCGGTTGATCCCGCGGCTCAACGGTTACTGGTATGAACTTTGCGACCGAAATTGAGACTCTCATCCGCGCCCGCTACCCTATCCTCTACGTCATCACCAGCGAGGAGATGCGGGTGCAGAAAATCCTGCTGAACATTGCCACTGGGCGGCAGAAGAAGGTCTTTGAGTGGACTTACAGCTCAGGCGTGGTGCCTGCCGGCACGTCCCTCCAGTCCCACAAGGGCCACAACACCGCCACCAAAGAACCGCTGGCGGCGCTGGACCTGGTGGTTGACCAGGTCGAACCGGCCATCTTCCT
>CAZHEW010000108.1:0-2497 GCA_964531815.1 uncultured Verrucomicrobiota bacterium | reverse complement strand
CGGCTGCTGCAGGCGGCGCTGGGCCTCACGCTGGGGGAGGCGGAGAATGTATTCGCCAAGATCATCGTCAAGACCCAGCGCTTAAGCAGCGACGCCGTTGGCGAGGTTATCGCCGAGAAGCAGCAGATTATCCGCAAGAGCGGCCTGCTGGAGTATTGCGAGGCCGAGGAGGCGTTCAACAGCGTCGGCGGCCTGGGCGTGTTGAAGGACTGGGTGAACAAACGCGCTGTGGCCTTCACGCCCGAGGCCCAGGCGTTTGGCCTGCCAGCCCCCAAAGGGGTGTTGCTGCTCGGCGTTCAGGGTTGCGGCAAGAGCCTTTGCGCCAAGGCCGTCTCGCGGCTCTGGCAACTGCCGCTGCTGCGCTTCGACATGGGCCGCATGTTTGGCAGCCTGATCGGCTCGTCGGAAGAGAATGTCCGCCGGGCCATCACGGTGGCCGAGTCCATCGCGCCGGCCGTGCTGTGGGTGGACGAGATTGACAAGGCCTTCAGCGGCTCCCAAAGCTCCGGCATCACCGATGGCGGCACCACGGCCCGGGTCTTTGGCACCTTTCTGACCTGGCTTTCGGAGAAGCGCGCCCCGGTGTTCGTGGTGGCCACCGCCAACGATGTCTCGCAACTGCCGCCCGAGCTGCTGCGGAAGGGGCGCCTGGACGAAATCTTTTACGTGGATCTCCCCCTCGACCAGGAACGAGCCGACATCTTTCGCATCCACCTGGCGAAGCGCAACCGCAACCCTGAAGACTTCGATTTGCCCGCCCTGGTGGCGGCGAGCCCGGAGTTCAGCGGCGCCGAGATTGAAGAGGCGATCATCAGCGCCCTCTACGACGCATTCTACACGCGGCAGGAATTGACGACGGCGCATGTGATCGAGGCTCTCAGCCAGACCGTGCCGCTGGCCAAGACCATGTCTGAGAAGGTGTCCGCCCAGCGCGCCTGGGCCGAGGGTCGTGCCCGCAACGCCAGCGTGGCCCGCCCGGCGCAGGAGATGGCGAAGGGGGGCCCGTAGTAGACGCCGCTCAAGTCTCGCCCGCAGCCGAGCGCCTGCATGTGCCCGCAAGCCCCAACTCCAACTGCGCCCCGCCCGCTCGACGAAAGAAGGCAGTGGACAATTCTGGCGCCTGACCGGACCAGCCGGCGCGGCGGCAGGCCACCTGAAACAGGCCGAGAATCTGGTCCGCGAAGATGCCCTCGCCCGCCAGGCGCAAGCCGAACTGGGCATTGTTAAGCTTGCCGCGGCGCATCGCGCGGAGGCGATGCAGAATCTTATCCTTCTTCTGCGGGAGGTTCAGGTCCAGCCATTCCTCGAAGAGCGGCGCCACGGCCAGGGGGAGCCGCAAAGCGGAATGGGCCGCAAAGGTCGCCCCGGCTTGGGCCGCAGCGGTCGCGACCGCCGGAATCTCGTGATCGGTCAGGCCGGGAATGACCGGCGCCACCAGCACACCAGCGGGAATCCTGGCTTTGGCCAGCGCGCTGATCGTTGCGAGCCGCGCGGCGGGGGGTGAGGTGCGCGGCTCCAGGATCTGCCGCAGCCGGGTGTCCAGTGTGGTCATGGAAATGAACACAGCGACGGCATGGCAGCCTGCCAGCTCTGCCAGCAGATCCATGTCACGCGCCACGAGGTTGTTCTTGGTCACAATCGTCACTGGGTTGCGGAATTCGGCCAGCACCGCCAGGCAACGCCGAGTCAACTTGAGCCGGCGCTCGATCGGCTGATAGGGATCGGTCACGCCGCTCAGGGAAATGACTTTCGGAACCCAGCCGGGCGCAGACAACTCGTCGCGCAAGAGCCGGGGAGCGTCCTCCTTGACCATGATCCGCGTCTCGAAGTCCAGCCCGGCGGAGAAG
The DNA here is from genome assembly GCA_964531815.1 of uncultured Verrucomicrobiota bacterium. GTDB lineage: Bacteria > Verrucomicrobiota > Verrucomicrobiia > Limisphaerales > UBA8199 > UBA8199. Next base: position 650 of record CAZHEW010000108.1, on the reverse strand, counting down.
CCAAGGTATTCGTGCGTGGGCCGCGCGAAGCAGTAAATGCACCCGTGCTCGCAGCCCCGATATGGATTGATGCTGTGCTCAAAACCGATGTCGGGGCTGTCGTTGGCGGTGATGATTCGGCTGGTGCGGTCGCGGAGGAAGATGGTGCGCGGCAGCGGGTCCTGCTCCGGGTCCCAGTCCGCGTCGCGCTCCAGGGCAAGGCGCTCGAAGCGATTAGGCGGGTTGCTGCCGGCACCGCGGGCCGGCGGGGATGATCGGCTGCCTTTCACCGTCTCTACTGTAGGCCGAGCAATGCCCGTCGGCAAACCTCCCATGTTACGACTGCTGTACGGTCTCGATCATTGCGAGGATGTTCTCCAGCGGCGTGCCGGCCTGGACGTTGTGGCAGGAGCAGCAAATGAACCCTTCCCGGCCTGCGCCCAGCGTGCGCAGAAGCTCGCGGACCTCGGCGCGCACCTGGTCGGGCGTGCCGCGCGGCAGCACTGTCTGGTTGTCCACGCCGCCATGGAAGACGACGCGGGAGCCAAATTCGCGCTTCAGCTCCGTGAGGTCCATCCCGGGGCAGGCGTGCTGGATCGGGTTCAGCACGTCCACGCCGCAGTCCAGGATCGGCTGGAGGAGCGGGCGGGCCGCGCCGTCGGTGTGATAAA
>CAZHEW010000107.1:1744-9018 GCA_964531815.1 uncultured Verrucomicrobiota bacterium | reverse complement strand
GTCATCGTTGGTCGGGGACTCGGCGCTCAGTTGCCGGGAGAAGCGCGCTGCGCGGACCGGGTCGAACGGGCCATAGGCATCCGCGCCGCGACAGACAATCCGCTCCTCGGGCGCGAGCACGATCATCCCGTTGTGGAAACGCAAGGCCAGTTCCCCCTTCAAACGCTGCGGGTCAACCTCGGAGGGCAACGGCCGGAACTGCAACGGCTTCAGTCCGGTGGAGACGTAAAGCCGCGCAAACGTGCGCAACTGATCAAAGTTCCTCAGTCCAGGGAAGGTCGCCTGCAGCATCTGGAACGTCCGGGCAGCGTGTTCGCCGGCAACCTGCGACACCATGTACTGCACGTTGCGGGTGAAGACGTCCATGCGCGCCGGTTCGGCCGCCGAGCCCGGTCCAGCTTTCACGGGGACTGAATCACACCGCTGCATTACCTCAGTATAAAGCGGGCGGCATGGTTTACGTCCGGCCGGGCCGTTTTTATCCCCCTGCTTGCCGGATAGATCCCCCCTGCGAATCCATTGCCCGAGCCGCCGATTCAGGTCGCGCCCTATAATGGGGCAGGACCTGCACAAATGTGGGACAGAAGACCTGGATATGAAACTGCAAGAGACAATGCTGACGGTGCTCAAGTCGGTGGCGGGGGTGTATGCGGTGCGGCCAATCATCCGCGGCAAGGCGCTGGCCCTGCGCCAGGGCCGTGACGGCCATGAGTTGGCACAAGACGAAGGCCAAGCCGTGCGAGTTGTGGCCGTGAGCGACGTCAAACCGAGCTTGCTCTCGTTTGCGGCGATCAACGGGATTCCGGTCAAAAATTACACCGACATGGCGGTCCCAAAACCCAAAGCCCCCTCTGCTCCCAAACCGGCCGAAGTTCCAGAGTTAGTGATGTAACCGTGTTCAGGCCGGCCGGAGAGTCCCGTGGCGCCTTTTTTGTCGGGGTTATGAAGAGCCAGCCGGTATAGCGGATGCTGGTTGCGCCGCAGGCACCGGTTTGATAGCCAAACACACAATGCGATGAAGGAACGCTACCTCGTCATCGGCTTCCAGCCGCCGACCCGGCGAATCAGCCTCGATAGTGAATGGGCCGAAAGCGCAACGGACGCTATGAAGGCCGTGGCCGGGATGCGGAAGGCCGCCGACGTGCTGCTTGCCTGGACCCCCGGCCAGATGCGCCTGATGGCGGACTTGTTGGCCGCGATGACCCCGCAGCAAATTGCATTCAACCGCCGAACGGCCGAGCTCGAAGAAAGAGCATTCCGCGCCAGTCAAACGGCTCCGCCACAGTTTCGCACCGCCGGCCCGCAACGGCAGCCCTTTTTGGTCATCAGCTATGACCCGGTCACCGAAGCTGTGCATCTCGACCCCGAATTGAATGACAGTTCCGATGCCGCCATGAGGTCAGTGGCCGGCATCCGAGGCCGCGCGCACGTCATACTGGCGTTCACGCCCGAGCAACTGAGGGAGATGGCAGCCAACCTGGAGGGTTTGACTGCCGAACAGACGGCCCGCAACCGCAGGGCAGCCGAGCAGGAAGAGAAGACCTTTTACGCTGAACTCGTAGAGCGGCAGTAGAAACAGAAGCACGCTAGCCCAAGGGACCGCTAGCTCATCGACATGGCCGGCGAAGGGGCGGCCGGCCGGTCCAGACCCAAATCCCGTGCTTGGTGCCGAATCGCCCGCGCGAAAGTTTCCAGCAACGAGGACTGAACCACGACCGCATGGCTTTGGCTCGTGGAAGCGGCAATCCCGTCCAGAAAGCTCGCCAGCGCCCTTTGAAACGCATCCTTGCCCGGTTCAAGCGGCCAAGCGCCGGAGAGACGTTGGGCCAGCCGCAAATATCCGGCATCGCTGGGCTTGTTGCGGAAGAGATCCCGCTGGGATTCAACCCAGCGCTTGGCCCATTCATGCGGTTGAATGCCGATCAGCGCCGTGCGTTGCGCGAACGCCGAATAAGCGTTGCCCGGTTTCACGTCCGAAAGGCAGATGAGCTTGCTTTCATCCGGAATGCGCAAAGCCGATCCCATGTTGCGGGCAAATTGGTTGGCTACCACACGGACCAAGGTGGCCTCCAAACGGGACGCTCCCTCAGGCCCCTGGATTTTGTTGATGTCGTCCATCAACCGCAGGTGTTCTTCGGCCAGCGCAGTCTCGGGTTTGACGCGTTGCGCGGGGTCTGCCGCCCATTTGCCCAACACCGCCGTAAGCTGATTCAGCAGTTCCTCGGGTGAAGCGGGCTGGGCCGGGACCGCTGCGGCATAGGTCCTGATGAGCTGGTGAAGGGGAGCCCCCTGCTGCGCCAGCCGCTGGTCGAGCAAGTTGTAAATGTGCGGGCTGACGGCTCTGTCCGGCGTCGAGTTATTCAGTCTCATGCCCCATTATAAAATGGATACCCGGCTCCCCGCCGAAAAATGGGGCGAACACTTCAAAAATGCGGGAACGACTCCAGAGGCTTGTGCAGTACCCGGAATACTTTTGCTTGGTCCACCAGAATCCATCCGCGAAGCCGGGTTCCCGGACCTAAAATGGAATTGATTATGCCGGCGGCAGCAAAGTGGATGTTTATCCTGGTGCTCAATGCGGTCCTCTGCGGGTTCTTTGGCCTGGGGATAGCCGTGGAGCACTTTCTTTGGCTCGAATACGCCACGGTGCGCTGGCCCAAAGTCCGTTACACGGACGATTACCAGACATCGTTCGCGTTGGCGTGCGCCGCCGTCGTTTTCGTGCTCACCACACTCCGGCAAATCAAGACCCGTCTGGAGAGCAAGAGCCTGCGACCAGGCGAAATCGGTTTCATCCTGATCTTCGCCGCGATCGTCATGGTGGGCCTGACGCCTGTGCCGGGCAGCAACTTCCCCCAGTACCTCTACGAAATGAACTATCCGGGCAACAAGGACACCAGCAAGCAGGAGCCCAAGAGCGAGGAAGAAGCCAAGCCGCTCAAGCTGAAACGAGACTACCCGTGAAACCCCGCCTGTCCCCATCACAGCACGGCTTCGCCCTGGTCGGGGCTTTGGTGCTGGCCGTCCTGGTCTGCGTGGCGGCGTCCCTCGCCATCCACAGCGCGCAGCATCGGCTCTCCGAGGCGCGGGCCAAAGAAGGCAACATCGAGGCCCGCCTGGCCCTCGATTCCGCCGCCTCGAGGGTGTTAAGCCAGTTGGATCGGGTGTTCGAAACCAAAGGCGCTTACGGAGGGGCAGATCTCCAGCAATGGCTCCAGGGCCAGGCGCCGTCGGTCTCCGGCCCTTACACGGTGACGCTTTCGGCCACCAACGACGTGCTCCCGGAGAACAACACCATTTCCACCCGCCAGGTGGCTGCCAACGGGCTGAGCAAGAACCCCATGGACCCGCTTTACCCAGATTTCTCGACGGACCGGACCAACTTCTACATCGACATCACGGCGCGGGCCACGCTCGCCGGCTACCCGGATTATCGCGCCCGTTACACGGTCCAGATCCGCGCCATACCGGTCACGGAATGGGCCGTGTTCAACCCAGGCCAACATCGGGAAAGCGTCCAGCTCACACGCGACGCTGCGGATACCGATCATCAAGGGGTGTACGCCTATGTGGGCAGCCTCTATTCCGGAGGATTTACCGCCGCGGGCGGGGCCACAGCCTTTTTGACCGACGCCAGCACCGCCGACTCCAACCAGCGGTTATGGCGCACAACGGGCGGGGGCGTTGCCAAGTACTCCAATTCGGCATCGCAAGCCGCGCTCACTTTCAACGGGGATTACCCCGATGCAGAGCCGGATTGGAGCAGCTACGAGGTGTGGGGCAGCTTGCACGACTCCACCGACACGGCCCTCAACAGCAGCGCCGAAGACCAGTATGCCAACTTCCTGCGCACGATGGACTGGTCGCCGGACTGGACCACCCCCTCCTATCGGCCGGTGCAGATCTCGCAGAACAACCCGTTGTACGATCCGGACCCTCAACTGGCCGGAGATTGGGTCGCTGTCCTGGACCTGGCGGGATACCTGGCGGAGCGGCCGGCGCGGAGCTGCTACGCGATCCAGACCCCTTATTCGGGCGCGTTGCCGATCCCGACCCTCGTCGTGACCAACGCGGAAGTCCTCGCCGCCCCGGGCGCGCCCCTGAACCTAACCTTTCCGCCAACCGTTCGCGTCTTCTTCACCGGCGACGTGAACACCAATCTGGCCCGGTTGAAGGTCGAGGGAAACATTGGGTTCGTCCCTCCAGACGCAAATGTTCTGGCGATCACTAACTATGCCGGCAGCCAGCGGATCGTGGCTCCGGCCATTTTTGCCACCAACGAGTTTCGGTTGGTCACCCGGTCCGATGTGACCTTGGACGCCACCAACCAGGTGTTCGTGGAGCATCAGCGATACGCATTGCTGCACCAGCAACTTTACCAATGGGCCAGCAACATTCAGGCAAGCGTGCTCTCCGATCCCTTGAGCCCGCTTTACGCGCCGAATGCGGCGGGCGAAAACTATTTTCTCGATTATCTGGCGATCTCCAATCTCAACAGCACCGTCAAGCCGCTGGTTTCGTTCCTCACCGACAGCGCGACAAACCTCACGCAGAACATCTACACGAACATGCTCAGCCGCTACAATTACGCCGGGTTTTACGAGGAGCAGGTCTGCGGCCTGGGCGACGCGGAGCAAATGACGGCTTTGGATGCCAGTTGGGGCGACGATCACATGCCCAATCCCGTGTCAGCCATTCCGGGCAACTTCGTTTTGAGCGCCCTGCAGGTTATCACGAACCAGACCCAAATCGTCCAGCCCTTCACCCAGGACCCAATCCCGCAGTTCAACCGTCTGCTCCCGGCCTTGAGCGGCAGTTACGCGATTGGGGCGCTGCTCATTGAGTGGACGCCGACCAACCTGCCCGTGCCGTTCCCGCAGGTCACGGCGGCTAACATCCAAACTCTTCCCTTCGCCAAGGCGTTCATCAGCATCCGAACCAATTACGTGGAGAAATACCGCGAGGCGATCGACCTGTTTCAGGCGACAGGCGACCGCATTTGTCTGGGCACGAACGGACCCGCTTTGAGTAGCGTGGATCCTTCCGAAATGCACCCGCTGGGCGGCACTTGGCGGGATTACCTGTGGCTCAACTGGAGCAACGGCATCAACTACGAGCCCTATCTCGGCCTGCAGATCCGGGACGGCCAGAGCGCCAACAGCGATCGCTACGACGCCAGCGGAAACTGGAACCCGAACAACTTCGGGGCGTGGAAGTCCACCACCTGTTCCGCGCTGCAGGAGCAGTATGAAGCAACGCCGACCGACAACCGAAGCGACGCGGACATTCAACTGGCCGATCCAATATTCTACAACAACACCTTTGTGCAGCGCACCATCCAGTTCAACTACCAGACGCTGGGCTGGACGAAAACCAACGCCCCGGCGCCCCCGGAACCGGCCCCGGTTTTCAACGGCCGCCTCGTCGTGGAAGACGGCATCAAACGGCCGCCCGGTCTCCTGCCCGCGGGGCTCGTCATTAACGGGCAACTCACTTACTCGCACCGGATCAAGTGGTTTTCCGTCACCGACCCCCGGATCACCCAATTCACTGTCAACCGAAACCCGACCACCATCCCTCCAGGACCGGACCGTGTTTACGACATTCGCATATCGCACGTTGAGCTTAATCGGCTGTAGCCTCGCCCTGGGTGCCGCCGCCAGTCCCGTGACGGTCGGGGACGTTCGCACCGAACGAGACAGCATCCCGCGAGCATTGGCCCAGGACAAAGCCGAAGCCATCGCGATCTTTCGCGCCAGCCAGCAGCCGCTGCTGTGGCAACGGGCCATGTCCGGCATTTCCTGCATCGAGAACAAGCTGCAGAGCACCCCAACCAACGCGCCCGCCGAAACCAGCGCGCTCTTGCTCACTTTGGGAGACAAGAAGCTGACCCTGCACGCCGATGTCTTGAAGAAGAGCTACACCGCTTGCCAGCCCACCAACGGCCTGCCGCTTTATGTGGACAGGAACAGGCGGCGGGCGCCGGAGACTTATGTGGATCCCGAAATCCTGAAAGGCGGCGTCAACATCCTGACACTCAAGGGGACGAATCAAGTCCCGGCCTGTTTGAGCGGTGAGGCGCTTGAAAATTATCTCCAGCTGCGCTGCGATCAAAAGCTTCAGCCCGGAGATTACTGGAGGGAGCTGCACGCCCGAAAACTCGACGACGAACAACTGGCGCAACTTCGCTACTATGACTACCTGGACACGCATGTGGCTTTGCGTTCTGTGCCTGTTTACCAGTGCATGGAAATCCGAAGCCGAAATCATTGACCACTTGAACGCCCGCTGGCAGGGGTGCGCCTGGCAGGCCAATCGCCTGGAGCTATCCGGGTTAACCTACCAGGGCGCGCTTTTTCCCCTGATAACACAGGGGCCCGGGGCCTTTTCACTGCCGTCCGGCGCGTTTGTGCTGCGTCTCCATGTGCTGCCGCTGAACGCTCGGGACAACGAGCCAGTATTGGTGCTTTGGGGCCGGATCGCCGATCCCCGCGAGAAGCCTCTGGCCAAGCTCTTTCTGAGAAAGGGGCGGCTGGTTTGGGTTTGCCCAATCGATGCGAAAGCAGATTCCCTCTTCGATGCCCCGAAAGAGGTGGAGCTGGAAACCCGGGAGCTGACCCCGGGCCTCTGGGCCACGGTCGATGTCTTCATCAATCCATTGCCGTATCAGCAGACCTTCGGGTGGAACCTGGAGATGAACCATCCCCAAGACCCGGCCAAGCCATCCGGCAAACCGCTGCATCTGGCGCGGCAGCTGACCTCTGCCGACTGGACTCTGCAGAAGATCGAAATGCCCCGGCTGCATGCCGCCTGGCTGGGGCAGATGGAACTGCTTCCGGCCGATACCCCCCCGGCGCAACTGCGGCCCAACATCCTCCGCCAATGAAATTGTTGCTCAAGCTGCTGTTCATACTTCCGGCATTGGCCGCCACCGGGTCCTCCATCCGGGAGGTCTACCTGCCGCCTTGGTACGACAATGCCTCTTTTCAGACCTTCGAACTCGAGATCAAAGATTTGCCGGTGCACTGCGTCCAACTGGACCACCCCTGCACCCTCTTCTGCACCAACCAGGTCGTCATGGTCAGCAACGGGATTGCCCGGGCCAGGCTGCTCATCGATCTGAAGAAAACGCCCGCGACCTTCCCGATCATTGTCATGGCGCCCGACGCCAATGGCCGGATGACGCCCCGCCAGAAGCTGATATGCCATCTGTCGCTGGTGCCCCTGCCCATCCAGGTCGAGGTTCGGGGCGACACCTTCACGGTGACCAACCT
>CAZHEW010000107.1:0-1644 GCA_964531815.1 uncultured Verrucomicrobiota bacterium | reverse complement strand
ACCAAAGAAGCGACCCAGACCTCTCGCGCGGTCACCAATCCGCAGCGCGCGCAATACGACCGTTTCGTGGGAGTCCTGAACGACCGGCTAGGGCAGACCTGGGCTTTCACCGCTGAAACGGCCAGCCTGCCAGGAATCAACGGAAACCTGATCCGCCTCTATAATGCGGACGGGCAGGAATTCGCGGACTTCGGAATTTACACTGACGGCACGGTTTACCAGTACGAGATCGCCGATGCGGGCGGACCCGCGCCGCTGGATTTCACCTATGCCTTCACCAACCAGGACAGCACCTGGGATTACTCACTGCAACTGACCACCAACGCCACCGTTCCCAGCCTGGACGTTACGGCCTCGTGGAAAGTGCCGCCGCCCTTGTACTACCGCGCCGCCACTGCGGCCTTCCGCGGCCTGTTCATCAGCGCCGACGACGCGGATTTGGAGCGACAGGTGTCTGTGCATCGGACCAACAAGACGGGTTTGCTTCAGCACGACCTTCGGGAATACAACTTCAACCCGCGCCACGAGGCCTTTCGCTAGAATAAGGACATGAAAATCATTTTCCACCGGAGACAACGAACCAGCGGCGCGACGCTGGTGGAGATGGTCGCCGCGATCATCATCCTGGGCCTGGTGGTCACCGGGGTCGCCCAATTCCTCCTCGTCAGCAAGATAAACGTCTACACGGACAACGTGAAAACCGGCGTGCTGCAGGCGCTCTCGGACACGATCGTAAAATGCCAAACCATGAGCGTGGGTGAAACAAACGTTCCCGTTGGCGACGATCTGCTGCCGCACATACCGAGCGGGACGATGCGTCTGGAGAAAAGCGGGCCGGCCAATGGAGTCTACACCCTGCAAGGCAGCGTCACCTGGCGGGCCTTCCCCCACGGTGACGACAGCTTTCTGTTCCACGAGCAGCTGACACTGGAAGTGCCGGAATAGCCGCGCCCGCGCCCGGCTTTATTCCACGACCACGCAGGCAACGCGCCTGGCATCACGGTAACGCGCCGCCCGGGTTTCTTCCGAGCCGCTCTCGTCAATGGCCTGGTCGAGCACCGTCATGAAATAGGCCCGGGCGCGGTCCACCACGAAGGAGTCCTGCTCCATGGCCTTCTGCCAGGACTGGGTGTTCTGCGCCAGAATTCGCAGCAACTCTTCAAGCAGCACCTGGTCGCGCACCAGCGCGGCCTTGGGGTCGCTCCTGGATATGCGCGCGGCTTTGCCTTCCACATACGCCATCAGGTGGATTTTGGCGCCTTCAGGCGTCTGCAGCAACGGGTTCCACTGCCGGCACAGGGAAACCAGGGTCTTTTGAGCGACCTCGCCCAGGGCGGGATCAACAATCCCGCGATACAGTCTTTGGCGCACCAGTCCGAATGCCGTGCGGGGCTGGTCCAAGAACGCACGCAACCGCGGCAGGCGCCCGATCTTCTCGGCGAAGAAGGCGACCGTTTCCGGGCTCAGAGGCAGGAAGCGGAGCCGGACGAAAAAGTCCGGCTTCATCCCGGATTCCCGCAGGAACGCCTCGTCCACCGCGGGCTGCGGCGGGTGACTCATCTCTCGCAGACGCCCCGGCAGATAAATGCGGTAGAAAACCTCGGCCATGAGGTTGAAATTCAAGTCTCCGGCCGCCAGGGAGAT
>CAZHEW010000106.1:4998-9044 GCA_964531815.1 uncultured Verrucomicrobiota bacterium | reverse complement strand
CCGCCTCCCCCCGGGCCCGCCCCCGTCCCACATGGCTACCACATGGCTTAATAGAGATTCTATTAAGCCATGTGGTAGCCATGTGGGAGCCATGCAGGAGCTACCTTCTGGCGCTACATGGGCGGTGGAAACCAGGCTCCCGGGCCAACTTCCGTCGTCAGCACAGTTTGGGCAGGGCGGGGGAGTTGGTCGAGTGTTACACGCCGGGGCGCGTGTGCATTGAGCTATGGAGCGGCCAAGGCTGCCATGTTACAGATTCCTCCTGAACGTTCTCGCCAGCGCCTTTGGAGGATTCCAGCCACACTCGGGCACAACCCTGACAGGAACTTGGTAGAATGGCCGCTCCGTTGCGCAAGCACATGGCTTGCAGGACCTTATGCTAATCCTGAGCCTTGGATTGTCTTTCGCCTCTCTACAGGATGTAACATAACCAACTGTGCTTAGGACAGTTGCGCGGCTATCGCGGGGTATGATGGCGTCTTACAACTTTCTTACACAACTCTTGCAGGCGCATGACAACTTTGGGTGGCATCGGGGGCAGTTTGGGCGCATGATCGGACTATGAAGAAGGTCGCGCTGGTGTTTGTGCTGGCAGTGCTCGTGCCGAGCCTGGTGCTGGCATGGCTGGCGGTGCGTTCGCTTCGCGACCAGCAATTCATCCTCGAACGGCAGCAGTCGCTGCTCTACCAGGGCGTGGCGGATGCGAAGGCCAAGGAGTTGCAGGACGCACTAACCGAGTGCCAGCACAGCTTCGTGGGGCAGGTGGCAAAGCTTATAAGCACCGGCGGGGCGAAGCGGGCCGCGCTGCTATTCGATGACCTGCTGCGCAAGGACTGGGCGCTGGCAGAGGTGGGCTTTGCCGTGAGCCTGGGCGGCGAGATCATCGCCCCGCCTGCTGCGGGGCGGCTGGAGGCGAGGAAGTTCCTCGACGACAACGGCACGTTTCTGGCCAACCGCGAAAGCGCCGACGTCTACGCCAATCCAAAGCAGGTGCTCAACTTCGCCAACAACGCAATGGCTCAGCCAGCGGTGCAACAGGTCCTGGCCCAGCCCCTGGCGGATATCCAAAACGTTAGGCAGTGGAATACGGCAAACACTTTTCTGCAACGCAGCGTGGTGCCACAGCAACAGGCCATCAACAATCAGGGGGCAGTCCAGGGCGAGCAGCAGTTTTCCCGGCTGCTGGCGGGACCGGCGGAGTTCCGGCAGCTCATCGGCGAGGAGAGCGAGGGCACGCTGGCGCGGTTTGTGGACAACCAGCTCAATGTGCTGGTGTGGTATCGCCCGCCGACGGAGACCAACCTGGTGTTCGGCGCGCAGTTGGCGCTCCCGCGGCTGGCGGAGGGGCTGGGCGCCACGATGCGGCAGATCGAGCCGGCACTGCGCGGGGAGATCTGCGTGGCGCTGCTGGACGATACGGCCCGGCCGGTGGCGGTGTCGCAGCCGGGCTTCCGCGCCAACTGGAAGCGGCCGTTTGTGGCGACGGAGATTGGCGAGGCGCTGCCGCATTGGGAGGTGGCGGTCTATCTGCTGAACCCGGCCAAGCTGTCGCAGTCGGCCCGCCTGCTGAGGCTGACGTTGGGCCTGCTAATCGGAGTGCTGCTGCTGGCCATCGGGGTCGGGAGCTGGCTGATTGTCGCGGACCTGAACCGGCAGCTCACGCTGGCGCGCCAGAAGACGGACTTCGTCAGCAATGTCTCGCATGAGTTGAAGACCCCGCTGACTTCCATCCGCATGTTTGCGGAGTTGCTGGCTGAGGGGCGTGTGAGCGATCGCGCGAAGCAGAGGTCGTATCTCGGAATCATCACGGCGGAGACCGCGCGGCTGACGCGGTTGATCAACAACGTGCTGGACTTTGCGCGGATCGAGCGGGGAGAGAAGAAGTACCACTTCCAGGAATGTGAGGTGGTGGACGTCCTGCGCGAGACGGCCGAAACTTACCGGCCGCATCTGGAGGCCAACGGGTTCCGGTTCGAGTGCGAGCTGCCCGGCACGCCGGTGCCTGTCAACGGAGACCGGGATGCGCTGGCGCAGGTAGTGGTGAACCTGTTGTCAAATGCAGAGAAGTACTCGAACAGCCGCAAGGAAATCATCTTGCGCGTGGAGCAGCCCGGCGCGGCCTCGCGATGCGTAGAGGTCAAAGTAATGGACCGCGGCTTGGGGGTGCCAGCGGGATGCGAGGAGAGGGTTTTTGAGCAGTTTTACCGGGCGCACGATTCGTTGAGCAACGGCATCCAGGGATCGGGGCTGGGGCTGACCCTGGCCCGGCAGATCGCCCGGGCGCACGGCGGCGATGTCATCTACGCGCCACGCGAAGGCGGCGGAAGCTGCTTTACGCTGAGGCTGCCGCTTGACCGGGGCGGGCGCGGCGCGGAGGCGGACTATTGAGAGCAATGCAAGTGAAGACCAAGGTTCTGATTGTTGAGGACGACCCGCATATTCTGCTCGGGCTGCAAGAGGTGTTGAAAAGCGATGGGTTCGACGTGGCAGTGTGCAGCCGCGGGGACCAGGCGTTGGAAGCGGTCTGGAAACAGCGGCCCGCGCTGGTGGTGCTGGACGTGATGCTGCCGGGCATGAGCGGGTATGACATTTGCCGGGAGCTGCGGGCCAGGAAGGTGGCCACGCCCATTCTCATGCTTACGGCTAAGGGCCAGGAGATTGACAAGGTGGTGGGGCTGGATTTGGGGGCGGATGATTATGTGACCAAGCCGTTTGGCGTGCGGGAACTGCTGGCGCGGATTCACGCGCTGCTGCGGCGCACCGAGGCCGCCGCCGCGAGCGAGCCGGGCGCGCCGGCGCCGTTCCAAATCGGCCAGGCTGCGATTGATCCCAGGACCTTTCAGTTGAAACGCGGGAGGGCAGTCGAGGAACTCACCGCCCGGGAGCTTAAGCTGCTGGAACTGTTCCGCGGCCATCCCGGCGAGGTGCTTTCTCGCGACCGGTTGTTAAACGAGGTCTGGGGCTACAACTACTTTGGCACGACCCGCACGCTGGACCAGGTGATCGTGCAACTGCGCAAGAAGCTGGGAGACAGCGGCCACGAGCCCAGACACCTGGTGACGGTGCACGGGGTCGGTTACAAGCTGGTGCTCTGATGCCGCTACCTGGCGGCGAGGTAGCGTTCGGCCTCGATGCCGGCGGCGCAGCCCATGCCGGCGGCGGTGATGGCTTGCCGATAGACGCGGTCCGCGCAATCGCCCGCGACGAAAACCCCAGGCACGTTGGTGGCCGCGCCTCGCCGGGGGATGAGGTAGCCGCTCTCATCCATATCAAGGACGCCACGGAAGAGCTGGGTATTGGGCACGTGGCCAATGGCGACGAAGAGGCCGGCACAATCAAGAATGGTCTCGGCCTTGGTCTTGACGTTCTGCAAACGGACCCCGGTGACCTTGTCCTGCTTCACATCCAGCACCTCGGTGACGACAGAATCCCAGACGGGCTTGACCTTGGGCTGGGAGAGCGTTCGCTCAGCCATAATGCGGGAGGCGCGGAGGGTGTCCCGGCGGTGGACCAGGTAAACGACGGAGGCGAAGCGCGTCAGGTAGAGGGCTTCTTCGCAGGCAGAATCGCCGCCACCCACCACGGCCAGCGGTTGGTTACGGAACATCGGCAGCGCGCCATCGCAGGTCGCGCAGTAGGTGACGCCCTTGTTTTCCAGCTTCCGCTCGCTTTCCAAACCCAGGTGCCGATGGCTGGCGCCGCCGGCGATGATGAGAGATTCGGCTTCAACCAATTCTCCGTCCACTGTTAGCTCAAAAGGCTGGCGTGAGAGGCTCACCGCTTCCAGCGTGCCGAATTTGACCTGGGCTCCGAAGCGTTCGGCCTGCTTCTGCATGCGGACCATTAGTTCGTAGCCGTCAATGCCTTCCGGGAATCCCGGGAAGTTCTCGACCGTGGTGGTTGTAGTCAGCAAGCCGCCGGGCTGCCGGCCAGTCAAAACAAGCGGATGCAAGTTCGCCCGAGCCGTGTAGAGAGCAGCGGTCAAGCCAGCGCAGCCGGAGCCGATGATAACAACTTTTTCCATAAGCCAGCGGAAGTTAGTTTTG
>CAZHEW010000106.1:0-4898 GCA_964531815.1 uncultured Verrucomicrobiota bacterium | reverse complement strand
GCAGCCGGAGCCGATGATAACAACTTTTTCCATAAGCCAGCGGAAGTTAGTTTTGAGGGGTGCAGTTGGCAAGTGATGAGTGACTCCGGAGGGGGGCAGGGCAGGGGGAAGGCATTAAGCTCGGCAACCCGCTGGCGGGGGCCTCTCGCGGAGGCATCCGCTCGCGCAAAAGCCCGGACGTCTTGTCGCCGCATCCCTGCCAAACGGGCAAGTTTGATTTACCCTTGGAGGCGAACTGGACAGAAGGTTGGGCCGGTCACTCTGTTGAGTTTGGTGTGGCTTGATCATCCGGCTTTCGACTACCATGCCCAAATGAGACAACTCAGTCGGCTCAGTGTCTTGGTTGTTAGTTTGCTGCTTGCGTCACAGTCCGCGCAGGCGGACCAGGTGGATCGTTACATCAAGAGCCAGATGGAGCAGCACCACATCCCCGGCGTTGCGCTCAAGATCATAAGGAACGGCAAGCCGATCAAGACGGCGGCCTACGGTTTCGCCAACCTGGAACTGACGGTGCGGACCCGGCCCGAAACGGTGTTCGAGATCGGCTCGATCACCAAGCAGTTCACGGCAGCAGGGATTCTGCTGCTGGCGCAGGACGGCAAGCTGTCCGTGGACGACCGGATTGCCCAGCACCTCAAGGACACGCCCGCGGCTTGGGCTCACGTGACGGTCCGTCACCTGCTCACGCACACCTCGGGCATCAAGAGCTACACCGGGTTGGACGGTTACCAGATCTGGCGGCACCTCACGCAGGCGCAGTTTATCCAGGCCATCGGCAAGCAACCCATGGAGTTCGAGCCTGGGGAATCGTGGAAATACTGCAACACGGGCTACAATCTTTTGGGGCACATCATCGAGAACGTGAGCGGCCGGGACTACTGGGATTTCATGAACGAACGCATCTTCCAGCAGTTGGGGATGCACGCGACGACCAATCGCCTGCCGCGGCTGTTGCTGCCGAATCGCGCCGCCGGGTACGAATACACGAACCATGTGTGGCTCAACCGCGACGCCGATCTGACAGAAGTCTTTGCTGCCGGAGCCATCGCGTCCACTGTGGGCGACCTGGCGAAATGGAATGCGGCCCTGGACGGCGAACGCCTCCTGACGGCGGCGAGCAAGGCGCAGATGTGGATGCCAGTAAAGCTTAATGATGGCACAAGCAAGAAATACGGCTTTGGCTGGAACGTGGGAGCGGTCGGAGAGCACAGGAACATCGGGCATGGAGGATCCACGTCGGGCTTCTCCGCCTCGCTCCAACGTTTTCCGGACGACCGCCTGGCCGTTATCGTTCTTACGAATACGGAGGAAGAGATCGCGACGACTTTAGCTAGGAAGATCGCGACCTTCTTCCACTCGGAGCAAGATAATGGCAAGTAATCCCTCACGCTCTCATCCGAAGAACCCGTGGATCAGCAACGGCGCGGCGGCACGGATGCTTATCCGCCTGACCCGGCACCGCGTGCCGGTATTGAGCAGGTTGTATATGTACTTCATGGGTTGCGACATTGGCCTGGGGCTTCCCAGGACCGTGTTTTTGCCGCACCCGATGGGCATTGTCATTCATCGAAACACGCGCCTCGGAGATGACGTCGTCATTGGCCACCAGGTCACCCTCGGGGGACGCGACTTGACCAACGCCGCTCCCAACGTGGAGGACGGGGTTTATATTGGGGCAGGGGCAAAGATCCTTGGCGGGGTTCGCATCGGCCGCGGCGCGACCATTGGCGCCAACGCAGTGGTCACCAAAGATGTCCCGCCGGCTGCTACAGTCGTAGGCAGCAACCGCCTGCTGTCCACGCGCAGCGCTTACGCCATGGATTGAACCTTGGGATGATGATGCCATTCCATTCCAAAGCGAAGGTCACGCTGGCCGCGCGCGGAGCGCGTCCCGGGGTGATGAGACTAGAACGACTATGAAAGTATTGTTTAACTGCCACGTTCCGTTTATGCTGGCGCATGGCGGTGCACAGGTTCAAATTGAGCATACCAAAGCCGCTTTGGACCAGATTGGCGTTGAGGCTGCTTTTCTGGAATGGTGGAATGACCGCCAAAGCGGCGATGTCCTTCACCATTTTGGCGCTCTCCCGGGGCACACGGTTCGGCAGGCGCAGAAAAAAGGATGGAAAGTGGTAACTACCATCCTACTGTCCGAGACCGCCAACCGTCCTTGGAGCGCTTTGCTGCTGCGCCGGCTTTTGATCCGCGCGGCGATGGCAACGCCGCTGCTACAGGTCCTGCTGGCGCACTGGAATTCGTTGCGGCTCTGCGACCGCGTGTTGGTTTCCCTGGAGGCCGAAAAGCATATCCTTGTCCGTTCTTATGGGGTTCAGGAAAGCCGCGTCCGCACGGTGCCGCTGGGTCTCAAGGAGGCCTTTCTTAAGGCCGGCCCTGGCCCGCGGGCAGGGGATTATCTGATCTCGCATGGCACCATTACGCCCATCAAACGATCCGCAGAGTTGGCGCGGTTGGCGCGCACAGCCCAGGTGCCGATCCTCTTCATCGGCAAACCCTTCGCCCAAGCGGATGACTACTGGAAAGAATTCCGCCAGGTGGTGGACGACAAGCACGTGCGGTATCGCCCGCATGTCGAGAGCGAGCATGAGATGACCGGTTTGCTGCAACAGGCGCGGGGATTTGTCCTGATGAGCCGCTTCGAGAATTGGAGTTTGGCGGCGCATGAGGCGGCGGCTTGCGGACTGCCGCTGTTGCTGGCAGACCTGCCCTGGTCGCGCGAGCGTTTCGGCGGTCAGGCCGTGTACTTTCCTAAAGGGCGCGCGTCGGCTGCCACTGCGCTACGACACTTCTACGAGCAGTGCCCGAGCTTGTCAGCGCCCAAGGTGCAGTTCTATAGCTGGAGAGAGGTTGCGGAGACGCTGCGCGACATCTATAGGGAGTTGCTCGAGTCATCAGCCACCGCCGCGCTTCCGCATTGAACTGGCCTATGATCGAAGGGTCTGGCCTACGCAACCTGGGTACTCTGCGAAAGCCTTCACCGCGAAGCAGGTTGGCTGACTTCGAGCATTCGAGGCTCGTCTAAAACGCGCGGGGCATATGCAGGGCCCGGTTGTGCTTCTCATCGCGCTCCTCGCCTGGAGTTGCGAGAATGTTGAACGCACTGGTAAAGTGCATGTGTCCGAATGAAAGCATGTCTCTGAATGAAACTCTCCGGCATTAGAGCCAACTGGCAACGCCTGCATCAGTCGGCGGTTTTCTTTGGGGTGTTTGCCAGCGGGATTCGTGTCGGCGCCAACGTGTTGCTTCTCCCGCTGCCGGTTCTGCACGGGGAAATGGTCTGGCTCGCGGCAATGTCGGCAGGACATCTGTTGTTGACAATGGCCCTCTTTACGAGATGTTGCTCGGCGCCTCCCGCTGATTGCCGGCAAACAGAAATCGGAAGAAGTGTGTCCCTAAGGTTCGGGCTGCATAGGGCGGCCAGTACCAATAGTTAAAGAGGCAGCCGGCTACCAGCGGCCCAAGGACCAGAGCTCCGAGCCGGAGTGTGGTGAACTGTACCAGGGCCAGCGAAAGCAGTAGGCTCATGGCATTGGTGGCAACCGTGGGCCAGAGGTAGGGAAGGCGGTTCTGCGCGAAGATGAGTGTCCCCCAGAGCGAAAACTGCATGAGCAGGAACGCGTCCAGACACATCAAACAAAGCCATCCCGGTGGGAGCATCTGCTTGCCGCTGCCAAATTTCGCAAGCAGGTAGGGGCCGCAGGCCAGCAACCCCGCGGCCATGACCAGAAACGAGAGGTACTGCAGCCACACTCGCGGCCTTAGAAGCCGCTGCAGGCTCTTATGGTCATGCCGCGAGATGTATTGGCCCACCAGCGGCCATTTGACGGAAGTCCAGACGGTGGCCATCCCGACGGCGAAGTTCACCAACTGGACGGAGAGCCCGTATTCGGCGTTGGCCCGCAGCCCCAGCACGACGGTGCAAATCAGGGTGTTCCCGTTCGCCGTCAGGTAGCCTGCGATCATTTGAACGCCGGTCCGCCAACTGTTTGGCCAGAGAATTCTGAAGGTCTTGCCGGCTTCAATCCTTGAAGGCCGTGGCTGTCCTGCCAGCAGCTTCAGGCACCTGAACCGGGCCCAGGATCTGCCAACGACCGTGCCGAGCAAGGCCCCCAGCGGCATGCTCAGCAACCCCACGCCACAAATCAGCAGTAACGCACTGGTCACTAACCGCAGCAGGTAAGCCACCATGTCAATCAGCACGCTAACCCGAACCTGGTTCATGTTCCGAACGAAGAGTCCCCAGAACGCGGAGTAGATCTCAAACAAGGTGCAGGCAAAGGTGGCCGCCCAGGCCAAGCGGGTCATGTTCGGAGAAGCGGTTTCATTGACCCGCAGTTCCACCACCAACGTCCCCAGCGTCCCGACGATCACCAGCAAAGCGATCGTGAGGTAGCGGTAGAGAAGGCGGCTGGCGGAGAGTAGCTCCCACACCAGGGCGTAGTTCGGTGCGTTTGACTTTGCCGGCAGGGCCAGACCTTGTGCCTGGATATTCTCAGCGCCGCCCATCGCATAACTAACGAAACGACCGATTGTGGGCCCGAAACCGAAGTCCACCAATGGCACCAGAGCCACTTGGCTCATGAGCAGATAGTACATCCCCAGTTCCGGGGTTGGCAGCTTGTGCAGCACTAGCGGCAGCAAAATGACCGCTGAAGCCAAGCGCAACGCGTTGTACCCCCAGGACAACACGACGGTCGAGTCCCTCAGCCGCCTGAGCGTCTCGCCCGGACTGGCGAGCTGAAGTCGGAATGGCCAAATCATGGACGGCGGCAGCTTGGTAAGCAGCTCAGCAGGGGTCAAGGAAAACTCCGAAAACTCCGAAACGACGCAGCGCGTATGCATGAAGGGGTTTTCACAGTTTGGGTCGGCGATGGGTGACA
>CAZHEW010000105.1:0-9200 GCA_964531815.1 uncultured Verrucomicrobiota bacterium | reverse complement strand
TCTGGTCGGCGTTGGAGGATCGGCCCATGGGTTCGGCGCAGCCGCCGTTGTCTTGGAGGAAGAGGAAGAGCGTGTTGTCGAACCGGTTCTGCCGTTTCAGTTCCGCGATGATACGCCCGATGCCCTGGTCCATCCGGTCCACCATCGCCGCATACACCTCCATGCAGCGGCTTTCCCAGGCCTTGTTGGTGACCGTCTCCCAGTCCTCGGCCTGCGGCGAAAGCTTCCACGCCGGGTCAATCAGCCCCAACTCCTTGAGCCGGGCAAAGCGCGCGGCGCGGATGGGGCCGTAGCCGCTGTCGTATTTGCCCCGGTACTTGGCGATCTCGTCCGCGGGCGCGTGCATCGGCCAGTGGGCGGCGGTGTAGGCAACATACAGGAAGAACGGATCGCCCGAACGATCGCGGGCATGGTCGCGAATGAAGGTGACGGCGTTGTCGCTGATGGCGTCGGTGTAGTAGAAGCGCGCCGGCTTGTATTGGGGATCATTCTCGGGGGTGATGTAATGGTTGCCGCGGCAAAGGGTGGTGGGGTCGTAGAAGCTGCCGCCGCCCGTGATGGTGCCGTAGAAGAGGTCGAATCCGCGCTGGAGAGGCCAATTGTGTTTCGGTCCATCGGGAGCGATGGCGTTTGCGACGTGCCATTTGCCGCACATGTAGGTCCGGTAGCCGGCCGGGCGCAACGTTTCGGCAATCGTCACGCACCGCCGGTTCAGGTCGCCGGTGTAACCTTCATGCGGGCCCCGGCGGCCGCCAGTCATGTGCCCCATGCCCGCCTGGTGCGGGTAGAGCCCGGTCAGCAGGCTGGCCCGCGTGGGACAGCACCGCGCGGTGTTGTAGAACTGGGTGAAGCGCAGCCCGTTTTTCGCCAGTGCGTCCAGGTTGGGCGTGCGAATCTCGCCGCCGTAACAGCCCAGGTCCGAGAAGCCCATGTCGTCAGACATCACGAGGACAATGTCAGGCTGCGAGGGCTTGCCGGAAGCCGACACGGGGCCGGGAAGGGACTTTCGCCATTCCAAGGCCCGAGCGCCCAGGCGGCTGGCCAAGGCCGGTTGCTCGTCTGCCAGGTTTGCCGCTTCTCTTGGATCGGACGCCACGTTGTACAATTCACGCTGGCTGCCATCGGCATTGACCAGCAACTTCCAGTCGCCTTGGCGGATTGCCACATTCGGACTGCGGTCAACTCCTTTCGGGTAGGCGAAGGCATGGCCATTCCGGCCGTATTCCCAGAAAAGCGCTCCCGGGCGGGCGGCGACCGGCCGGCCGAGCAAGGCGTCGCTGAGGTCAACTCCGTCGAGCGCGGCGCCGTTCGGAAGCGGCGCGCCGGCCAGAACGCACAGGGTGGGAAAGAGGTCCACCGCGCCCAGGACGGTTCGGTCATCCGTGCGCCCTGCCGGAGCGCGCCCCGGCCAGCGCACGATAAACGGCATGCGGATGCCCCCCTCGTAGAGACTGAGCTTGCTCCCGCGCAACCCCGCCGCGCGGCGCCCCTGGAACGTGGGCAAGGGGCCGTTGTCGCTGGCGAAGATGAGCAGCGTCTGTTCGTCCAGGCCCAACTCCTTCAGCCCGGCCAACAGCCGGCCTATCTGGCGGTCGTATTCGCCCAGCACAGCGACGAGGTTGCGCTCCGTCTCGGCGCCGTTTGGATGCTCGCTGAGCCGTTCCTGGCTTGGCACCCAGGGCGTGTGGACATCGTCCGGCCAGAGGTTCACGTAGCAAGGCTCGTCGCGGTGCCGCTTCAGGAAGTCCAGCGTCCTGTCCACGAAGTAGGCGGTGCGGTCCCAACGCTTGACCTTGTCGTGCGCCGACCAGATCCAGTTGGTCGCCGTGAGGTCCGGATGCGGCTCCGGACTCTCATACGTGCTGGCGTGCTCATCAAAGCCGTAGGCCGCGAAGGGGGGCGCGTTGGTCACGTCGCGGCCGCCGCCCATGTGCCACTTGCCGAAGTGGCCGGTGGCGTAGCCAGCCGCCTTGAGCGCGCGCGCCAGCGAAGGGGCTTGCGGATCGAGGAAATCCGCCTGCCCGCAGGCGCGGTTGCCCTTGCGCGTCTGCAAGTAGCTGGTGATGCGCCAGCGGGCGGGATACATCCCGGTGAGCAGCCCGGTGCGGGACGGCGAGCAAATCGGCGAAGCCGAGTAATACTGCGTGAAGCGGAGGCCTTCCCGCGCCATGCGGTCAATGTTGGGCGTGGGAACAAAGTCGCCGCCATAGCAACCCAGGTCGCCGCAGCCCATGTCGTCGGTGAGAATGAAGATGAAGTTGGGCCGACTGGCCGGAGGGGCTGCGGCCCGCAAGAAGCCGGCGCCTTGAAGGCAACAGCCGACGACGGCCGCAAGTATAATTAAGCGCACAAGTGTGAGTATTCCAGAGCGTGCCTGCCGTCCGGTTTGCCTTGTGTCCGAGGTGATAAGTATGCTGTGCATGAGAGCAACGGACGAAAACTTAGCGCCGTCCGCCGCAATTGCACAGCGAATTGTCTTGTGAACCTCGCGCTGCGTCTCAACCGTCTGGAGATTATTATGCCTCCGTTGACTTACCGACTGCTGGTGATGTTGCTGTTGGCGACCTTCCCTGTCGCAGCGGCCCCGTCGCAGCCCAACATCATCTTTGTTCTCACCGACGACCAGGGTTACGGCGACTTTTCCTGCCACGGCAACCCTATCCTCAAGACTCCCAACCTGGACCGTTTGCACGCCGAGGCGGTGCGCTTCACAGATTTCCACGTCAGCCCTACCTGCGCGCCGACCTGCGCTGCCCTGAACACGGGCCGGCACGAGTTCCGCAATGGTGTCACTCACACCATCAACGAGCGCGAGCGGCTCACGCTCAAGGCCGCCACGCTCGCCCAGGTGCTGCGGGGCGCTGGCTATGCCACGGGCATCTTCGGCAAGTGGCATCTGGGGGACGAGGCGGAATACCAACCCAATCGGCGCGGCTTCGACGAAGCGTTCATCCACGGCGGCGGGGGCATCGGGCAGACGTATCCCGGCAGTTGCGGAGACGCGCCGGACAACACCTGTTTCAATCCGGCTGAGCTGCGCAAGCGCGGTAAGAAGAGAAGCGCCTAACAGGAACGTAACCTTGAACCCTTCCGCTGCGTCTGGAACTATCGGCTACCACCAGCGACACAGTGCAACCGACCCGAATATCAAACTCTATGCCAGAATCAATGAAACAACTAGCTCCGCCAGCCGCGTTATCTCACCACGCCACCAGATGCAGGCCGTTCTCGGATTCCGGCCCTCGGATTTCGGATTTCCTTCGGGCTTCAGCCTTCGGGATTCGGGTTTTGGCTCTGACGCTAGTTCTGCCGGCTCTGCTTGGCGCGGATGTTCAGGCTGCCCCGTCCAAACCCAATGTCCTTTTCATCGCCGTGGATGACCTGCGGCCGGAGTTGGGCTGCTACGACAACTCCATCATCAACAGCCCGAACCTTGACCGCCTGGCCCGGGCCGGCATGGTCCTCAACCGCGCCTACTGCCAGCAGGCGGTTTGCTCGCCGTCCCGCACCAGCCTGCTGACCGGCGCGCGCCCCGACACTACGAAGGTCTGGGACCTCAAGACCCATTTCCGCACGGCCCTGCCCAATGTGACAACCCTCCCGCAGCACTTCAAGAACAACGGCTACTTCGTCCAGGGCATGGGCAAGATCTACCACGGCGGCTATAACGACCCGCCGTCATGGTCGGTGCCCTGGACGAACCCGAAGTCTGAAGCCTACGCCACACCGGAGAACAAGGCACTGATCCGCAAGAAACGCCAGAAGGCTATCGCGGAGGGTAAGAACGAAGACCAGCTCCGCGCGGCGGGCAAAGGGCCGCCTTACGAAAGCGCTGACGTGCCGGACAACACCTTCCATGACGGCGCCCTGGCAGACATGGCCGTCACCGCGCTGCGCAAACTCAAGCAGAAGAACCAGCCCTTCTTCCTGGCCGTCGGCTTCATCCGCCCGCACCTGCCGTTCGTCTCGCCCAGAAAGTATTGGGACCAATACGACCCGTCGAAGATTCCCCTGGCGCCCAACCCGTTCCGCCCCAAAGGCGCGCCGGAATATGCCGTGCTCGAAGGCGGCGAGTTGCGCAGCTACGAGAACGTTCCCCGCGGCCACGTGGCGGATGACATGGCCCGCAAGCTCAAGCATGGTTACTACGCGGCGGTCAGTTACATGGATGCCCAGGTCGGGCGCGTGCTGGACGAGCTGGACCGGCTCGGGATGCGCGACAACACGATCATCATCCTCTGGGGCGACCACGGCTGGAAACTGGGCGAGCACGACGCCTGGTGCAAGCATAGCAACGTCGAGAACGACACCCGGGCCCCCCTCCTCCTCTCCGTGCCGGGCATGAAAAACGCCGGCAAGCGCACCGACGCGCTGGTCGAGTTTGTGGACATCTACCCCACCCTGGCCGAACTGGCCGGCCTGCCGCTGCCCAAGCACCTTGAAGGCGCCAGCTTCCGTCCCGTGCTGGATGACCCGGGCCGCCCCTGGAAGACCGCCATCTTCAGCCAATACCCGCGCCCTGCGGGCAACAAGCGGCTGATGGGCTACACCATGCGCACCGACCGTTACCGCTTCACAGCCTGGCTCGGACGCGACGACCACTCGAAGGTGGACGCCGTCGAACTCTACGATCACCAGGCCGACCCGCAGGAAAACACCAACGTCGCCACCCGGCCCGAGAACGCCGCACTGGTAAAGGAGCTCATGGCAAAGCTAACCGCAGGCTGGAAGGCGGCCTTGCCGCCCCGCCCTGAGTAACCTCAACCGCTGATCACGGCCCGCCCCGTTGAGAACACCCCACGGTTTCGAACTCTCAGTGGCACCCTATCGAACTCAGCTTGCCACTACTCGTCGGCGGCCTTGACACTCCGCCTTAATAATCCTAAGTCTAGTCTCCAGTTACGACTTATGTGGGGTTTGAAGACCTCGACGCCCGCACAGGCTCTGATTTCAACTACAAGGACGAAGTTTACACTTTCACAGGTGTTCGAGCGGCTTCTGTGCCGGATATTGGGTCCACCTTGCCGTTGTTGGGCATCGGCATCGCAGGACTGATTGGCTTTGGCCGTCGGTTTCAGAAGTAAGAATGCGATAATCGCATTCTGATCCTGGCTGCTTGGCTTACGGGATGCTCGCAGCCAGGCGTGGAGGGGCAGGTCTCATCTTTTCTGCTCTCGGATCAGGCTTTCGGGCAGGGCCGTGAGTTCGGTGCCGGAATCGGCGCGCCAGACTACGCGGCCATCCTCCAGCACGCATACAATCGTCCCGTGCATGGAGCCGCGCAGGGTCTTGACCCGGTCGCCGGGTTGGAAGTCCGCCAGTTCCGCCAGCGCCGTGAGCCCTGACTCCAGGGATTGGTAGTCCAATACTCCGGCGACGTAATGCGCGGCCAACGACGCGGCTTCGCGACGTCGGCCCAAAGGGAACTCAATGAACACCGCATCTATGATGCGTCGGGCGATCTCACCAAAGGTGTTGCCATTAAAGAAGAGGAAGGGCGCTGCCCGATGACACTGGAACAGGAAACCCAGCGTTTCCCCAAGCGTCAGGGTTTGGACTCGGGTGGTTTCCCAGCGGTCTCGGACCCGGTCATGAGCTTCCGAGTTATTTCCAAACTGAGCTTCTCCTCGTTCGCACGCTCCTCGGTTGAGGCCGGTGACAAGCTGCCAGTCCCAGTTCTTGATAAAAGCGGCTCGGCCTTGTAGCGGTGGTTGTTCGCCAGAACGCTTTCCATCAGCATCTCCGGCGTCACCTTCTCTGCCATGTCGAACCTCAGCTTCATCATTCATAATCTAGCCCGACTCGTGCTTTGACGCAAGCGAGGGTATCTGGTGCCTGGGCGCCTGCAAAGGGCTTTAATCTGCCCCTTTAATTTGCCCCCTAGCCCGCAACCGCCTACACGGACCGGATTTCCTGGCGCATGAAGATGAGGTAGGACAGGCCAAAGCACACCAGCGTCAACGCCCCCAGCGAGGTCAGGTAGGGCCATACCACCAGGATGGACTGGTCGAGGGACAAGGGGTTCTCAAAGCGCTCCAGCGACAGCCGTTCCATCGGGCCGGTCAGCACCAGGTTGCTGCGGGTCCGGCGGTAGGGGTCCAGGATGGTCGAGGTCGCCTGCGAGTAGAGCACCGCCGGCGAGGCCAGGCTGGCGGCGTCCGCCACGCGCTGGTTGGCCACGATCTCCTCGGGGTCGCGCGGATTCCTCACGGGCGACACCGCGCCGGCCAGCAGCTCCGAGGCGAACCCCATGAAAAAGGAAAAGAAAACCCAGAGCGCCACCGAGGCCAGGGCCGACGTGGCCAGCGAGCGGAACAGGATGGAGAAGAGGATCGCCAGGCCCAACCAGAACGACACGTAGCCAATGCTGATGATCAGGTAGATCACCAGCCGCCCGATCTCTTCCGCCCCCGGCACCACGCCCACCGTCATCAGCCCCACCCCGCAGAGCAGCAGCAGCAGGCTAACCAGCACCAGGCTCACGGTGACAACGCCCGCGAGGAACTTCCCATTGATGACCGCATCGCGGAAAATGGGCTGCGATACCAGCTTGGCCAGCGTGCGATGCTGGCGCTCGCGGTTGACGGCGTCGAACCCCATGATAATGCGCAGCAGCGGCCCAAAGAACGCAATGAACTGCACCAGCGACAGGAACTTGCCCGGCGTGGTGAAGAGCAGCAGGAATATCTGGGCCGGCTTGGATGTGCCCTCCAGCGCCTCGCGCACATTCGTGGCGGCCATGTAGGTGGACACCAGCGTCAGCATGAGCACGAGGCAGAACAGGATCAGGAAGCGAGCCGATGTGAAGTGGTCGGCCAGCTCTTTGCGACAGATCGTCCACATGGCTCAGGTCTCCTTAAAGTAACGCATGTAAATCTCCTCGAGGTTCGGCCCCGCCGCGTCGCCCAGCTTGCGCCTGGCCAGCTCCTCGATGGTGCCCAGCGCCACCAGCTTGCCCTTGATCATGATGCCCACCCGCGTGCAGATGCGCTGCACTTGTTCCAATTGATGCGACGAGAGCATGATCGTGATGCCCCGCTCGCGGCTGAGCGAAACGATCAAGTCGAGCATCCTGTTCGTACCGTCGGGGTCCAGGCCAAGCGTCGGCTCGTCCAGGATGAGCAGCCTCGGGTCTTTGATGAGCAGCTCGGCAATGCCCAGCCGCTGCCTCATGCCGCGCGAATAGGCCCCCACCAGTTTGTCGCCTTCGCCATTGAGCCCCACCGTGGCCAGCGCCGTCTCGATTTGCCCACGCGCCTTGTCTTCGGGCAGGCGGTTCAGCCGCGCCATGTAGCGCAGGTTCTCCCGGCCCGTCAAATCGTCGTAGAAGCCGACGTTCTCGGGCAGGTAGCCGACCTGGCGCTTGATCTCGAGCGGGTCATGCGCCGGGTCAAAGCCCAGCACGCGGGCACATCCGGCGGTGGGCTCTGTCAGCCCCAACAGCATCAGAATGGTCGTGGTCTTGCCAGCGCCGTTGGGACCGAGGAAGCCGAACACCTCCCGCTCGTTGATCTCAAGTGAAAGCCCGTCCACCGCCGCCTGGCGGCCATACCGGCGCGTCAAACCCTCCGCCTGGATGATTGCGGCCATAGCATCCTCTCTATCCGCGAGAACGGAGCGCGGGCAATATTGTCCGCCCCAGCCTAAGCCGCCCGCGGAAGCGGACAGGAATGTCCGCACTCCGCCATAAAGTGTTATGCGCCCTGGCCATACTACCGCCGCCCGAACACACGGAAGATGATCGCCAGCCCCATGATGACCGCCACGATGATCCCCACGCCGATCCAGCCCCAGGCTGACGCCGCCTTGACGGTGACGCGGAATTCGGTCTCCTGATTGGCCTTCTCGCCCTTGGCCTGGATGCTGACCGAGTAATCGCCCACCAGCGCCTGCTGCGCCGGAATGATGGTAATCTCCGTCTGCTTGAAGGCGCCCGGCTCGATGTTCTCCAGCTTTTCCGGCTTGAACTCCACCTTCCAATTCTCCGGTTTGAAGGCGTCGAACTTCACCTCGCGTTGCGGCGCCGAGCCGTTGTTCTGCACCACCAAAGTGATGCTGGCCTTCTGCCCCCGCTCGGTCACCAGCGAGAGCACCCCGCTGGGCGTGCCGGCCTTCAACCCATAAGTGCCGGTCAGCACCACCTTGAGGTCCTTTTCGGCCTTGGCCTTGGGCGCCGCCGCCTCGACCCGGAAATCGTATTCGCCGGCCTGGGCATTGTACGGCGGCGTCACCTCCATCTCGACGGTCTTGCTGGAGTTGGCGCTGATCTGCAAGGAACTGATCTGCTTGGACTCGTACGCCGGCTTGAAGGATGTCTCCCAGCCCGGCGGCGTAACCGCGCGGAAATTAAACACGGCGTCCTGCCCGGTGTCGTTCCTCACGTCGAGGGAGAAGGAGAATTTATCACCCGAGGGACCCCGCAGCGTCGGATAGGACGTCTCAACGCTGACCCGCTCCGCCGCCTTCTCCGCCGAAACGACCGTCACGGTGACCGCCGCCGCCTGCTCGAGCGCGCCGTCGGCGCTCCGGGCCTTGACGGCAAAACGGTAGGCCCCGGGCGGCAGCTTCTTGACCTCCTTATCCGCCGGCCTGGCGCTCAGGTTCAGCGTCTGGTCTTCTTTGGACGCCACGAACACGCCGCTGACCAGCGTGCTGAATCTCTTGATCTCAACCACCCAGTCTTTGGGCTTCTCTGTGACTTCAACCAGCACGGTCTCATCACTGCGCCCGCGGTTCTTGACGAGCAGGTCCACGCTCACGCTGTCATCCGGCCCCAGCGTGAGGCCGGGGTATTGGAAGGCGGCGGTGAGGCTCCGCCCCGGCAGATCGGCGGCGGAATCCTTCTCCGCCGCCCGCCCGCTCCACAGGCCGGCGGCGCCGGCCACCATCAATCCAACCAGAATATGAGAGAGTCGCATTCGCATAAGTCTGTTCATTCGTCCCGGAACCGGCGCAGCAGCCGAACCGCGGCTCCCGCGCCCTGATTCCACACCGGTTCTTAATCCACTCCCTCTTTTTGCGCGACCAGGCTCCTTCTGTCAAGAGGGTCATTGCCGCGGCGAGCCCGGCCGGCGCGGCGCAGCGGCAGAGGGCTGCCGGCGTGTGGATGGCGTGCCTCTGCGAAGAGGCCCTGATGCCCCGCGCCGGTGTATGGGGTGAACACCCCATAGCGAGCCGGCAGGCTATAGCGTAAAAAGAAT
>CAZHEW010000104.1:0-9215 GCA_964531815.1 uncultured Verrucomicrobiota bacterium | reverse complement strand
TTACCTACTAGAACCTGAATCTAGCGCGTCTGCCAATTCCGCCACGCGGGCACTTCAATTCACGGCAACTTGCTGCTCGCTTGCCGTGGGAGCTTGACACCTGTTGCAGTTACAGTAATTGCGACAGGATTGCCTTGCGAAACGCAGGGCAATGCCGGGCAACCGAACTGGTTCACGTTCAAGTTCACCGGCATACAGATACACCAAATTACCAGATAACCGCAAGCACGCAATTCGCGTCCTGCAGCGAGGCAAAAGCAGGGGTGTCAACTGTAGCTGCCTCCTGTCGCGCTGCGGCACTCCCAAGCAAGGTGGGGAGGGTGGCGGCATTGTTTGCCGAAATGAGGTTCTCCTCCCGCCCGCCGGGCTGCCGATCCGGCTCCGGCTGCCGGGCGCGCCTTTACTGCTTATGCAGTTCCCTGCGGGGCCCTCCCCGGACGGTCCCTGGACGCCCAGGAGATGGTCGTCCACCATTTCAGGCCTCCTCCCCGAGAAAAATGTCTCGTTTCGGGTCATAGCAATTTCTCTTGCGGGACATTGCGCGGTCTTGAAGCAGTGCTATTAGCTGACCTCTGACCTCGCCTTTCCCGCTGTGAGAACACCTGTGAGGTTTTGTTTCCAAGAGGAGGTGTTTCCCAAGGAAAGCGTCGGAACAGCGCCATGCGGCACTAATAATGCTGCCACCGTCAGGTGTTATGAATCGTCGCGTTGCCGACACCATGGGGACGATATGCCCAGCCGCCAAGGGGTTTAAAGGCCCCGGGGCAAGTCCCGGGCCGCTGCTGCCCGAGCGGATCGGGTTGCCGATGTCACACGCCCCCGAGCGACAGCAGGGTACTGCGAGCAACGCAGCAGCCGGGGCGTCGTGCCGCGGTTATGACGGGTCCAATGCAGAGCGGCCTGTGCCCGAACACCGCAACTTATGAGATGGCTGCGATGAGAATCATATCGAAGGCCGGAGCGCGCCAGGGGTTCACCCTGGCTGAAGTAGTAATTTCCCTCGGGGTTGTTGCCCTCGTATTCGGAGGCATACTGACCGCCTACATCCAGGCAAGCCGGAAGGCCGAGTGGTCCGGGTACGCGCTGGCCGCTCAAGCAATCGGGATACACCAGATCGAAGAGGCCCGCGCGGCCGTCTGGGATTACTCGATAGCCAAGAACGAACTGACGAATCTGAATCTGGTCTGGACCTACAATAATGGCCAGGTCGGAAGGGGTTGGACGCACCGGGTGCTGGATATACCCATATCGGGAACGAACAGGGTTTTCGCGACCAATTTTGTCACGGTGAAGCTTCTCAGCGTGACGGGGTTGACCAATGTGCAGGTGCAAATGGTGATGGTGGATACGGTTTGGCCATTCCCGACAGGGCGCGGTGTGCGCCTGTTCACCAATCGGACGGCGAGCTATTTCGGGCCGGACAACCGGGACGATAGCACCCTATGAAAATGCCAAGGCTGCGCTCGGCAACGACCGGAATGGCGGCGCGAGGCCAGGCTGGCTTCACGCTGTCGGAGGCGATGGTGGCAGCGGCCGTATTCAGTCTGGCGGTGCTGGGGTTCGTTTACTGCCAGATGTTCGGGATGCGGCAGGACCAGTTGGTCAACAGCAAAGTTGGGGCAAGCGATCTCGCCCGCCTGAGCTTCAACGATCTCTGCAACGACATCCGGTCCGCCAAGATCTGGCAGATTGGCAACGGTGACCTGGCTTCGTTTAGCGGGATTGCACAGGGCGCCAACCAGCAAGGGAACGCGCTCAGACTGAGCATGACGACCGATACCAACAGCTTCTACCTGTACTACTTCGACACCAACGCCTGCAAGCTATTCCGCGGCCATAGCGGGAGCACTGCCCTCAAATGCATGGCGGAGTATCTAACGAACAACATGTACTTCCAGGCGACGACTTATGGGGGCACGAATCAGACCGACCTGTCCCACAAAGGCGTGATCAAAGTGGTGATGGAATTCTGCCAGTACCAGTATCCGATCACGAAGATCGGCCCAGGCTACTTGTACGACTCTTACCGGATGGAACTGCGGGCGACCCCCCACGTGCCCGACGGTCCCTGAAGCGAACCGAGGAAACTCCCAATGAACGTCAGATCAAACTCCCCCCGCCCGCGCGGCGCCGGCTATGCGCTGCTGATGGTGCTGGCGGTCACCGGCGTCGCGTCGCTCGTGCTGGCGGCGACCTTGAACCGCACGCTGACCAATGCCAAGATGAATGACCGCAGCAACGAGTATAGCGTGGCAGCCAATGCGGCGGAAGCCGCCGTGGAAAAGGTGGTGGCCAGAATAGGACACGACTTTCAAAACTTTGGCCCCGGCGCGGTCTACAATAACCGCAGCCTTTACCAGAACAGCATCCCGGACGAAGACCCTTTTTGGGCGAACTTCGCGTTTTCGGATGGCCAGGGAAACGCAAATCGCACCTACGTGGCGATGCTCACCAACAACTACGCGGGGCCACTGCCGTCCCAGTATCCAGGCTTGAGCACAACGCGTGCGCCGATCTACCGGATCATCTCGAATGCGCGCATGGCTGCCGGCGGCGTGGTGACCGGCACCGCGCAGGAGGATGTCTTGTTGGCGCTGGTCCCGCTGACCCACTACGCGATCTTCTACAACGGGCTGCTGGAATTCAGCACGTGCGCCCCCATGATTGTGAACGGACGAGTCCATGCCAACGGTTCAATCTACACCGGCACCAGCGCGTCGCTCAGATTCAATGGCCCCGTGACCTGCACCGGAACAATCTCCTCGCCAAGGTGGAACGGGCAAGGCCCCAGTTGGAACGATCGGGGCTCCTACTATGGCAATCCTCCCTATCGCACCAATGTGCCCAGTGTCAGCTTGGAAATCGGCATGACCAACGTGCATGATATCCTGGAAATGCCGCCGAACGGGCTGAGCCCGACGTCCTACGAGGGGCGGTCCCGGTTGTACAACCAGGCACAGACCGTACTCCTGGTCAGCAACGCAACCGTCACGATGAAGATTCAGCAAGGCATCAATTACGAAGTGCCCGGAAACGATCCCAACCCGGTGTTCGTGACTTCGACAAATACCCCGTCCGCTCTGGCGACCAACTTTCCGTTCCTGGTGACGACCAATACGTTCAGGGACCAGCGGGAGAACAAAACCGTCAAGGTCACCCAAATAGACGTTGATGAATACAGACAGTGGATACAGCACCACCCGAGCATCCAGGCCAAGTTTCCGACTGGCTCCGGCGCCTATCCAACCATCCTCTACGTGGCGGATAACCGCACCACCACCTCTTCGCAAATGAACGCCGTGCGGCTGACCAACGGCGACGATTTGCCCGCGAACGGCGGATTGGGCTGGAGTGTCGCAACCCCCAACCCGCTCTATGTGAAGGGGCACTATAACTGCCCCAACTCCGCCTATCGAGGCCGGACGAACACCACCGCCTCAGTCCCGGCGGCTGTCATGAGCGACGCGTTGACGATCCTGTCCCCGGCATGGCAGGACAGCCAGAGCAGCAGCAGCTACACGACACGCATCCCAACCGATACCACCGTGAATGCGGCAATTGTAACGGGCGTCATTCCATCCACCGGTTCATCCTCCTCGCAGTTCAGCGGCGGGGTGCACAACCTGACCCGGCTATTGGAAGACTGGAACCGGTACTCCCGCACGCTGACGCTCAACACGGCCATCATGAAGCTTTTCAACAGTGAGGTGGCGACCCATCAGTTTGTCAACCCCGGCACTTACTACGACCCCCCAAACCGCAAATTCAGCTACGACCTGAACTATCTGGATCCGACCAAACAGCCTCCTGGCATACCTTGCGCCATGGTCCTGGTCCGTCTCAACTGGGCGGCTCCTCCGCCCAACACCGTCACCTACAATGTGTCTCCCTAGCCTGCTTCTGCGCTGCCGATCTGCCGCGACCCTGGCCGCAAACACCATCCTGGCGGTGGTGGGCTTCGGCCAGCCAGCCGACGGCCTCATTGCCAGCAGCAATCCGCCACACGCAGTGGCCATCACCCTGCGGCCGGGGGAGCATGTGGGGAACGAACAGGTGATTCGGCAGTTCATCAGGATTGGGACGAACGAGTTTGTCTTTGTGCTGCCGGGCGAGATGCGGCGCAACTCCACGCCGGACGGCACGACCGTCCTGACGAGCTGGGACATGACCTACTTTCTGACCGTTCGGCTCAAGGCGCCCCCCAGCCCGCCCCTGGGGCTTAGTGAAGCGTTAAGAGAACACATCGCAAACCAGTATGCCGGCGCGAGCAGTCTGGAGGATTACACAGCCTGCGTGGCCGACCATGAGGGGGCCGGGTTTCAGTTCTGGCAGTCTCTGCCGAACGTGGGTCCCCGCCTGATACGCATTCTGCAGGTGCCTTTCAGGGCGGGCGTGATGGAGTTTGTCTTGAACGCGGATGCCAGGAACGCCAAGACCGGCCAGGCGGCCCTGGACATGATCTTGCTCACCTTTCGCTCCAACGAACACGGCCCGCTGGAGACTATTCAACGTTCGGACAAGTCATGAACCGGCCGCCACTTGCCTGGTAATCCCATCCCGCCATGGCCACCCTCCATATTCAAAGCACGAAGCGCGCTCGTGTCACTGTGATTTACCCGGCGGAAAGGCGCCCCGCGCATAGCGCCACCGTCGGGTTGCGGATTGGGAAGAAGATTGTTCTACCCGCCTACACGGCCGCCAACCTGCCACATCTGGTGCAGTTCCAACAAGAGCGGCATATCACCCTGTTCATGCTCGATGATGTGCTCGAAACATCCTTCTGGCGCAAGATGCGCAACGCCTACACTGTCTTTGGTCAATTGGACCTTGGCGCGGGCGTCAAGGTAAGCGCTACAGAAGTCAGCCGGCTCATCCAATGGCTGGGGGAACAGGTCGCTGCGCGCGGGATTGGATTTTATCCGGCTGCCGTTCCGGCGCCGAGCGGGGAGTTAGTCTCCAATCAAAGTTGAGGTTGAATCTTCGTCATGCACAACATCCGTTTTCTCCTGATGACCATTCTGCTGTGGACTTGCAACGCCGCAGTTGCCGCACCCGCCCCCAGAATCACGCAAGTGCTTCTATCGTCAGGCCACGGTGAGAACGTCCTGGTGCCTCAGCTCACCATCCAAAGCGACCCGGGTGTAACCAACCTGGTCCTTTACTCGAGCACCCTCAACCAGCCAAACTGGGAGATACTGACCAACCTCCTAGTCACAGAAACTCCCTATTCCGTGGTGGACGCCGGAGCCCCGTCATCCACAACGCGCTTTTATCGTGTCCTTGCCTTGTTTCCCCTTTCCCCGCCCGGCACGGCCCATATCCCGGCCGGCGCCTTTGTCATGGGCAATCCCCTCGGACCCACCTACCCAGAGGAACTCCCGCTCCATACCGTCCGCCTCAGCGCATTTGATGTGGATGTCAAACTGGTCACCAAGGCGCTCTGGGATGAAGTTTGTCAATGGGCTGCTGACCACGATTATGAGATTGAGAGCACCGGCTTCGGCAAGGACACCGACCACCCGGTAGTGGAAGTCTCTTGGTACGACGCCTTGAAATGGTGCAACGCCCGCTCCGAAAAGGAGGGGTTGCAGCCGGCTTACTGGACAGATGCGAGCCAGACCAACGTTTTTCGCAGCGGCTCGATTGACCTCGACAGCGCTTCGGTGAAATGGAATGCCGGCTACCGGCTTCCCACGGAAGCCGAATGGGAAAAGGCCGCCCGGGGCGGCGCGGCGGGATACAACTACCCCTGGCACGATTCGAACCAATTCTTCCACACTCGCGCCAACGTGATCCAGAACCCCATATTTGACACCGGCGAGCACCCTCACACCAGCCCCGTCGCCTACTTCCCGCCCAATGATTACGGGTTGTATGACATGGCCGGAAACGTTTGGGAGTGGTGTTGGGACTGGTATGGATCCACCTGGTACTCAGATCCTGCCGCCACAGCAGATGACACGCGCGGTCCGGACTCCGGGGACTACCGCGTTCTTCGAGGCGGATCATGGAACGATGACTTCACTTATGCCCGCTGCGCAAAGCGAGGCTTTGACGGCGCTTCCGCCTCCTTCAACGCCTACGGTTTCCGCTGCGTGAAAGGACCTTAGCAGCGCCTGTTGCCGGCGGGCGCATGGGGTCAGGATACTATCGCGCCTGCGATCTACCTCTGTCGTAACTTCGCGGTGCCCGGGGCCCGGTCAGGCAGAGGTATCACCCGGGCAGGGCCGCGATAGACGCAACGCGCGGTGCATGTCTCCGCCACCACCACCTCGGTCAGGAGCGGCAGCCGGGGCTGGAGCCTCTGCCAAATCCAGACGGCGATGTTCTCGCTGGTGGGGTTGCCCAGGCCGGGGAGGTCGTTCAGGTAATAGTGGTCGAGCTGGTCGTGGATGGGCTTAAAGGCGCGGGAGATGTCGGCATAATCCATCAGCCAGCCGAGCCTGGGGTCGCAGTCGCCGGCAACGGCGATTTCAACCTTGAAGCTGTGGCCGTGGAGCCGCCGGCATTTGTGGGACTTGGGCAGGTGTGGCAGCAGGTGTGCCGCTTCAAACTGATAGCTCTTGCGCAGTTCCATTCTCATGCAATTCCGGTCACTCATTTAACTCTTAAACTGCCCTCGCTCCCAATCCGTCCAGGTCACCAGGTCGCCCAGGGCGGGCCGGCCGTCGTGCCGCCAGGACAGCGGCGGCTCCTGCATCCGGCCAAGGCAGCAGACGCGGGAGACTCCCCAGCGCGCCAGCTCCGTCGCCAGCGCCCGGGCCACATCTTCGGGGGCCGCCAGGCCGACCGTCGAAACCCGGCCCCGCACGCTGTCGGCGTTTTGCACCGCCTCGGACAGGTCCTTGACGCCTTTGACGTAAACAAAGCGGTTGAGGCAGGAGAGCTGAAAACGCGGGTCGGCTTCATAGACCACCGTCCAGGCCGTCGAACCGCGGCTGCACCAGTGGCGCGTGTCCGGCGAATGCGCCGCGCGCACTTCGTAGAAGGCGCGCCGGGAGGCGATGGCGGCGGCGGCTTCCACGGCCAGCTCGCCGCGCGGCTCGGTTTGCTCGCGCCGCTCCAATTCCTCGGCCAGCAGCCCGGCGAATTGCTCGGGCGGCACCGCGCCGCCGTGCTCGACGTAAATGACATGCGGGGAGAGGCACCCCTGCTGATTCCAGGCCGTCACATCGGCGGCGGCCTGCCCGGCGACTCGCCGCGCGTGGAGGCCGGTTAGTGCGCCCGCCGCGACGTAGGCGAAGCTGACGCGGTGGCCGTAAGCCAGGAACCGGGTCTTGGCCGGAACCCGCTGGCGGATCACCGCCAGCGTTTCATCCGCGCCGGTGGCGGTGACACAATCGGCCTCGTCGAAAAGGGCCTGTTCCAGGTCGTGCCGGCCCCCGCGCCATTCGGCCACTTCGAGGCAGGCGCCCAGCTTGGGTTCCACCTCGTAGAGCGAGTGCGCGAAGAGGCGCGGCAGCAGGGAGGCGCCGCTGGCGCACTTCACAAACTGCGCCGAGCGCGCCAGCACGCCCAGCACGATCGCCGCGAGCGCGGGGCTGGGCAGGTTGCCGGCGGCAATGTGGACCAGCAGCTCCGGCGCGGTCGCCACGGCCGCGCGGTGCGACGCCTGCTCCGCGTCGCCGGCCACCATCTCGTCCAGCCGCCGGGCGTGGCCCAGGTCCTGTTCCAGCAGCGCGCAAAAGTGCTCCGGCGTGAGGGTGTTGAAGAAGGCGTCCAGGCCGCGGGCCAGCGTGGCGCGCGAAAAACCGGTTGCCGCCGGCCCTTGCTCGAGGGCGAGCCGTCGAAACGGATCATCCGGCGCCAACCAGCTCCGCGCCACGCCGCTCATAACCTGAACCAGGCTCTGCGTGGACCGGTGGACCAGGTAGCGTTCGCGGTTGCGTTTCAGCGTTTGGCAGGCTTCGCCAATCATCGCAGCGCTTAGCTCTGCGCCGGGCGGCAGGTCGGCCAGGAAGTAATTTGGCAGGTTCATGTAAGCAGCGGCATTGACGCCTTGCACTTCGCCTCCGGCGGCAGCGGCCCTTCACGCCGCCGAATCGGCCCGAGGCAAAGCAGCCCGGAGAGCGAGACCAGCATCAGGATAGCCACGGTCGCGTAGATGGGGAAGTAGGCGCTGACGGAATGCGCCGCCTCGCCGAGGTGCCTTACCTTGGCCCCGACCATCCAGTGGGAGAGGTTGCCGATCACGCCCCCGGCCATGACGAACACCCCAAACACCCGTCCGCGCACGGCGTCCGGCACCGCCTCCATCAGCGCCGCCTCGGTCATGGGATAACTGGCCAGGAAGAAAAAGCCGTAAACGACCAGCACCGGCATCGTCCAGGCCGGCGGCACATGGGGGAAGATGGCCACCAATACGGCGGCGACGACCAGCGCCAACGCAATCCAGCGCTTGCGGCCGCTGTCGCTCAGGTGGCCGAAGAGCGGGTTGCTGACTGTGGAGGCGAGGTAGATGACGCTCAGGGCCAGGCCCGTCCACTGCGGGCTGTAGTAACGGGCCTTTTGCAGAAAGAGCGAGTTCAGGCTGCCCATGCTCGCCCCGGCGAAATCGCGCACGCTGAAGGCCAGGCAATACGCGAGGAAGAAGAACCACAGCGCCGGCGTGGCGAACATCCGGCCGGACGGGACCGTCTTGCGCTCAGCGGCCGGCGCGGGCTGTTCCTCATCCGCCAGCCGATAGAACAACGCGGCGGCCACAATGCCAAGCACGCCCAATTCCAGCACCGGCTGCCGCCAGGCCGCCGCACCCAGCACCGGCTCGATCATCCCCGCCCGCCAGCCCGCATAAAGCGGCCCCACGAAAAAGCCCGCGCCCGCCCCGATGCCGACCAGGCCCAGCGCCTTGCCGGTCCGGCCCGGGCACAGGCGTGTGACCATGGCCGTCGCCGCGGGATGATAACAACTGCTGCCGATGCCGGCCACCACCACGGCGACCAGCGCCCAGGTGTAATTCGGCGCCAGCCCCAGCGCCGCAAACGCCGCGCCGTTGAGGGCCAGCCCGAGGCCCAGCAGCTTCTTGCGATTCACGCGGTCCGCCAGCACGCCGACGGGATAGCTCGGCGCGAAACAGGCCGCCATCATCACCGTCATCAGCAGGGTCACCTGGCCGATGCTGGCAAGCTGGAGGTCCTTCTGGATCAGCAGGTAGAGCGGCAGCAACACGGCCTGGTAGAGGTGCGTAAACGCGTGCAGCACACCCGTCAGCCACA